>CAZPDV010000166.1:0-2902 GCA_964585355.1 uncultured Aliiroseovarius sp. | reverse complement strand
CATGTCAATGTCGGCGCCCGACTCACTTGACGCCCCGGACGATTGCGCCTAATACGCGCGGACGAGATTCCGGGTGCCGCCTCTGCGGCGCCCCTTTGGTTTGAAAGGCCCGTCCGGGGAGTGCCCGCGAATGTGGCAAACGAAGAGGATAGACCCATGTCGCGTGTTTGCGAACTGACCGGCAAAGGCCCGATGACGGGCAACAACGTGTCTCACGCCAAGAACCGCACCCGGCGTCGGTTCCTGCCCAACCTGAACGACGTCACGCTTCAGTCCGAAGCGCTGGGGCGGAGCTTCAGGCTGCGCATTTCCGCAGCCGCCCTGCGCAGCGTCGATCACCGCGGTGGGCTGGACGCGTTCATGGCCAAGGCCAAGGACAGCGAGCTTTCTCCGAGGGCGCTGAAGATCAAGAAGGACATCGCCAAGGCACTGGCCGAAGCCACTGCCTGACGTTTCGCGCGCGAAACATTGCCACGCGGCCCTGCCCACCCGGCGGGGCCGCTCTTTTTGGCGCTTGCATATGGGGTGTGAACCGCCCCCGGCACGCGTTGCCCCTTGTTGCGCCACACCGCACCCCGTCAAACGCGCCGCCACCGGGGAAGCGGTTGGCCTCAGGCCCGATGACCGTGAAGGTGGCACCGCCCATGTGAAGCTGGCGTGGAAAGCTGACCCGTTCGGTGCTATTGTCGCCCCATGACCACGCGCGTTCTTTTCGTCTGCCTTGGCAATATCTGCCGCTCGCCCTCGGCCGAAGCGGTGTTTCGCGGATTGGCCGGGCGCGCCGGCGCGGAGGTGACCTGTGACAGCGCCGGCACCTCGGACTGGCATGTGGGCGAGCCGCCCTATGCGCCGATGCAGGCCGCCGCCGCCCGCCGTGGTTACGACCTGTCGCCCCTGCGCGCGCGCCAGTTCACCGCCGGCGATTTCGACGATTTCGACCTGCTGATTGCCATGGATGCGGACAATCTTGCCGCCATGGAGCGCCTGCGCCCGGCCGGCAACCGCACGCCGGCGCGGCTTTTTACCGACTTTGCCCCGGAAGCCGGGGCCGACCATGTGCCGGACCCGTATTATACCCGCGACTTTGACGGCGCGCTTGACCTGATCGAACAGGCCGCCCGCGGGCTGCTGGCGCATCTGACCGGCTGAGCGCTACCCGCACTGGGCGCGCGCGGCAGAAGCCGGTGGTCGGGTCGTACAAGGCAGCGCCTGCCTGGGGGCAGGCAGGCGCTGCCCGGCGGTGCCGGGCGGGCAGGATGACCGCATGGTGGGCGGGAAACCGGGGTTACCCGCACTGGGCGCGCGCGGCGTCGCCCCAGGCCTTGTATTGTTCCCAGAAGCGTTCGTCCGAGCGGCGGTCGGACTGGCGCAACTCCTGCGACAGGTGCGGTTCCTTGAAGAACCTGGCGATCCGGCGCATTTCCGAGCGCGAGAACATCGGCCTGGCCACCCGTTCGATGCAGGTGCAGAGCGTGCGGCTGGCGGCTTCCCGGTCGGCCGCCAGACAGGCCCGCTTGATCGGGCCGGCCTGGGCGCTGCCGGCCAGCCCTATCGCGACCACGAGGGTCGCTCCCGTTATCAGGTGTTTCATCTGCATTTCACTTGCGTTTGATTTGCAATGCCTCTTTCGTGCCACGCTTGCGGTAGCTTGCGCGCCTCATATCCGGTTTTCGGCAAATTTTCAAACCGTTCGGACAGGGGCCGCCCGGGCGCGCGGTTTGTTGCCGGTCGGGGCGTGGCAGGGGCTCAGCCGGTGCTCCAGGCGCGGGGCTGGCGCATGCCGGCCAGCTTGACGGTCTGTTTCACATAGCCCGCGGGAAAATGCGCGAACAGGATGTCCTTGGCGCCGTGTTTGTCGGTGTCGAAGCGGGCGGCCAGGTATTTCAGCAGGTGCCGCTGGTCGGCGGCGACGCCGTGTTCGTCGTACCAGTCGCGCACGAAGCGCAGCATGTCCCAGTGCAGGTCGTCGAGCGGCCCCACCCCCTCGCGTTCGGCCGCCCAGCGGGCAAAGTCCTCGCTCCAGGCGTCGGGGTCGGTGATATAACCGTATTCGTCCACCGTCACCGTGCCGCCGGGCAGTTTCACGTCGGTCAGAACATCGGGGCGGGTGCGCATCTATGCGGGCCTTCTGTCAGGGGGCAGGGGATGGGTTGGCATAGGCGGCAAATGTGCCCTGAGCCTTGATGTGGATCAAGGGGGAAGGGTGCGCGCCTGTTTCAGATATAGGTCTGGGCGTGGTGGCGGGCGGGGGTCTCAAGGTGCGGGATGGCGTTGAACCGGGTCAGGGTCAGCCCGGCCCCGATCGGGTGCAGCTGATGCACCGAGGTGTTCATGATCGACAGGCACAGCCGGGCGAAGGCGCCAAGCTCCAGCCCCATGGCGACGCGAATCGCCATGCCGATCAGCCCGCCCGATGTCACCACCAGGGCGCGGCCCTCTTGCGCGGCGATCTCGTGCAGGACCGCATCCACCCGCGCCTGAAAGGCATGGAAGCTCTCGGGCGCGCCGTCGATGCGACCGTCCTGCCAGGCGGTAAAGACCAGCGGCAGGTGGGTCAGGAATTCATCGCGGTTGGAGGGCATGGGGATGCCGAACTGGGCGTGCATTTTCTGGGACAGGTCGAAATAGGCGACCTCGTTGAGGCGCGGATCCTGCACCACTTCGCCAAAATCGCCGGCCTGCATGGCCTCGGCGGTCTGGATGTGCCGGGTCAGGGTGCCGGTATGGACGCGCGAGAAGGTCTCGCCATTGGCGCGAAGATGTTCGCCCAGCCAGCGCGCCTGCTGCTGGCCAAGCTCGGACAGGCGGTCATAGCCGGCCTCGTCGGTGGCGCCGGTCTGGGCCTGTCCGTGGCGGATGAGGGTGATCTGTGACATGGGCGTTCAATAGGCGAGGCTGGCGC
>CAZPDV010000165.1:0-4961 GCA_964585355.1 uncultured Aliiroseovarius sp. | reverse complement strand
GCCAGATGCGGGCGTGATGGAATGGTAGACATAAGAGACTTAAAATCTCTGGGCCTAGGCCGTGTGGGTTCGAGTCCCACCGCCCGCACCAAATATTCAATGAAAACGGCCTGTTGACCGGTATGAGGCACAGCGTCAGGTGGTTGTTTCAGATGTCTCTGGCGGCTGCCGGTTTCCGGGCGTGTTCACGCCTGTGCCGTGCGGATCGTCCGGCGCACCCAGCGGGCGGCGAGCCACGCCCCCGGCAGGCCCAGCGCCAGCCCGCCCAGCCCGGAGGCCAGCGGCGTCAGCGCGGCAAGGCCCACGGCCTGCCCCAGAAGCCCCAGGAAAAACAGGTTGATCACCGCCGCGCCGGCGGCAAAGGGATAGAGCACCAGCGCGATCTTCCACAGCGGCCAGATCGGCGGCCGCTCCGGCTCAGGACCGGGGGCGGGATCAGGCGCGGCGCTCATTTGCGGCGAAAGATCGACCAATGCACCGCCCACAGCGCCAGCACCATCGCCACCGCCGCCGCGGCCAGCCAGCCGGTGGCGCTGCCCAGATCGGCGCGCGGCATGGCCGGGGCCTGCTGGGCCCAGGCGCGGGTGCTCCAAAACATCAGGGACAGGGCGAAAACGGCTTTCATCGGGCGCGCTCCTTGCTTGTGACGGGGTATCGTTAGGCCAGGGGCTGTCGCTTTTCCTTGATCTTTGTTAAAAGATACCGAAAAACCGGCTGAACCGAATTTGTGAGGGCCGGGCGGGGGCTGCAATGTTTGACCAGAACCAGATCGAGGTTGTCCGCCGCTCGCTGCTCTTTCGCGACGTGCCCGAGCCGCTGATCGAGCGCCTGTTGCGCGACGGCAGGCTCAGCCGGATCGACCGGGGCGAGACCCTGTTCGTGCAGGGCGACCGGGCCGAGTTCATCTATGTGGTGGTCGAGGGCCTGGTCAAGCTCAGCCGCATCACCCCGGCGGGCGACGATATCGTGGTCGCGGTCTATGCCGCCGGCGAGAGTTTCGGCGAGGCCGCCGCGCTCAAGGGCGGGGTCTATCCGGTCACGGTCGAGGCGGCCGAGAACAGCCTGTTGTTCCAGATTTCGGCGCGCTGCATTTCCCGCCATATCGGCGACCACCCGGAGCTGGCCATGGCCATGCTGGCCAGCACCTTTCGCCACCTGCATGAACTGGTGGTCGAGGTCGAAGACCTCAAGGGGCAGACCGGCGCTCAGCGGCTGGCGGCGTTTCTGACGGCGCTGGCCCCGGCCAAGGAGGGGCCCTGCAGCTTCAGCCTGCCCTATGACAAGGGGCTGATTGCCGGGCGGCTGGGGATGAAACCGGAAAGCCTGTCGCGCTCCTTCGCCAATCTGCGCCGCGAAGGGGTGACGATCCGCGGCGGCCAGGTCAGCGTGGCCGATATGGGCCGGCTGCGGGCGCTGTCGGAAGCCGAGCGGCCGGCCAGGAAACAGGCCGCCCCCTGCGCCTGAGCCCTGGGCTCACAGCGCCAGCGGCAACAGGTAGGCCCCCGCCGCCAGCGCCAGGAACACCCCGACAAAGGCGGTAAACCCCCCAAGCCAGAAGCGGCTGGCGGCAAGGCCCAGATAGCCGGCCAGCACCAGCCGCGCCTTGGCCCCGGACAGGGCCAGAAACGCCAGGCTGACCCAGAGCGTGCCCCCCGGCGCAAACCGCGCCAGCGCGGTGGTGGTCAGGCTCAGCCCCCACAGCCAGAGCAGGGTTTTCACCGGCCCGGCCATGTCAGCGCCCACCGCACATGACTGGCGCAAGCGTGGCGTGTGACAGAGGGCGGCGCCTGCCTCGGGGGCAGGCAGGCGCTGCCCGGCGATGCCGGGCGAACAGGTCAGAGGCAACCTGCGCGCTCTTGCCAAGGCAGGTATGGTCCGGCCCGGCCATGTCAGCGCACCAGATAAACGATGGGAAACAGCAGGATCCACACCAGGTCCACCATGTGCCAGAACTGGGCGCCGGCCTCGACCAGGGTGCGCTGCGGCCGCCAGATCAGCAGCGCAAACACCACCATTCCCGCCAGCACATGCGCCGCGTGAAAGCCCGTGAGCAGGTAATAGAAGGTAAAGAAATCGCCGCTGTCGATGCCGATACCGTGGCGGGCATGGCCGGCATATTCGGCCCATTTGACCGCCATGAACACCGCCCCCAGCCCCAGCGCTCCGGCCAGCCAGGCGCGGGCGCGACCGGGCGCGCGTTCGGCCGCCGGCACCGCCATCGCCGCCATTCCCCCCGAGGTGATCAGCACGATGGTATTGAGCGCGCCGGCCACCCGGTCGAGCTGATCCTGCGCCTGGGCAAAGCCCGCCGGGTCGGCCACCCGCACCCCCAGAAACGCCAGCAGCCCGGCGCCGAACACCAGAAGCTCGGACCCGATCAGCACCCAGATCATCAGCTCTCCGGGCAATTCATCCAGCAGGCCTGGCCGGTCGCTCTGTTCGCTCATGCGCCCCCCGTGATCTGGCGGTAAATCTCCGGCAGGGCGCCGGTCAGCCGGTCGGGCTCGGCCACTACCGAATAGCCGCCCTCGCCAAAAATGCGCGAAAACCAGGCCTGGCCCTTCTTGTCCACCACCACCCCATGCACCGCCTGGCCCAGCCGGCGCGCCTCGCGCACCGCCATGCGGCTGTCCTCGATGCCGTGGCGGCCCTCGTAATGGTCCAGGTCGTTGGGCTTGCCGTCGGTGATCACCAGAAGCAGCTTGCGCCGGTGCGGCCGCGCCCCCAGCCCGGCGCTGGCATGGCGGATCGCCGCCCCCAGCCGGGTATAGAAGCTGGGCCTGAGCCCGGCGATGCGGGCCTCGACCGGCGGCCCCATGCGTTCGTCGAAGCCCTTGACATCCTGCACGAAAACCCGGTCGCGCCGGAGCGAGGAAAAGGTCTGAATGGCGAAGTCGTCGCCCACCGCTTCCAGCCCCCAGGCCAGCGCCGCCAGCGCCTCGCGCTCGACCTCGATCACCATGCGCGCGCCGATCGCGCTTTCGGTCGAACGCGACGTGTCCATCAGCACGCTGACCGCCAGATCGCGCGCCTGGCTGCGGGCGGCGCGATAAACCCGGTCGTGCCCCTCGCCGGTGGCGCGCAGTTCCACCAGCGAGGCAATCGCCGCCTCGAGGTCAAGCTCGTCGCCGTCAAGCTGGCGCGGAAGGATCACCCGGCGGGGCCTGAGCGCCTCGAACTGGCGCCGGACCGCGCGGATGCGCCGGCGCGCGGCGGCATCGGTGGTGAAATCGGCCGGCGCCTCGGCCGCGGGGGCGGGGCTGGCCAGCACCCTGGCATGGGCCGGCAGATAGGCGCCGCGGCGGTGGTCCCATTCGGGATAGACATGGCTGTCGGACAGCTTTTCGCGGTCCACGTCCTCGGGCGCCAGGTCCAGGTGAAATTTCAGCCGCGTGGCGGTCTTTTTCGACACCTGCCCCAGCGCCAGCTCGTCCTGATCCTCGGCGGCGCGCCGCGCGGTGTCTTCGTCGTCATCCTCGATGCGCCGGTTCAGGTTCAGGCTCTCGACCCAGGAAAAGATCGCCTCGAAGCGGTGCAGCACCAGGCTGTCGCGGCGCTCGGCCTGATCGGCGGGCGAGCGGCGGGCGCGCTTGTGGGCGGCCTCTTCCCCGGCATCCGGGCCGCTGCCTTCTTCCTGCATCTGGTCGGGGCGCTCGGTGCGCAGGCGGGCGGCGGCCGGGCGCAGGTCGGGCCAGAGCGGCACCGCGCGAAACGGGCGGTAATTCTTTGGCGCGCGGATGGCCGACAGGTCCGGGTCGGGGGCGCGGATCAGGGCCAGGTATTCCTGCGCCAGCGCCGCCTCGGGCAGGGGGCCGCCCAGCAGGTGGCGGATCGCGGCCTCGAGCGCGGCCTCGTGGCGGGGCAGGGGGGGCGCCGGGCGCGCGGCCAGGCAGGCCGGCAGCAGGCGGGCATAGGTCGGGCGCAGGCCGGGGCATTGCGCCAGGGTGGTGCGGGTCATCCGGGTGGCCTGGGCCAGCGCCCGGAGATCGGCGGCCAGCGGGTCGGGCTCGACCACCGGGGCGGGGGCATGGGCGACCACGGCCGCCAGCCAGAAATACAGCGCCCGGTTGGCCTCGCGCTCGGCAAAGGTGGCGATGCGCGGCGGCAGGGCCAGGGCCTCGCCGTCATAGGAGGGGCGCGCGGCGCGCTCGCGCCAGGTGCCCAGGGCGCGCCGCCAGGACAGGCGGTGATGCTGGTCGGCAAGGGCGGCGGGGCGGATCTCGGCGGCCTGACTGCCGCCAAGGCCGCGAAAGAACACGCCAAGGCGCCCGGCCACCTCCTCAAGGCGGATTGCGGCGGCGTCATGCTCCTCGGGCGCGCCCCAGCGCTGCGCCAGCCCGTGCCAGACCTTGCCGACGGTCTCTTCCGGCTCGAATATGTCGATATTGCCGCTCATGGCCGTGCGCACCGCGGGCCTGATCCCGCTGTCCCGTTAGGATCCAAAGCCGGGCAATGAGGGCCGCGCCTAGCCGGGACAGGCCGGCGCTGCCCGGCGCTGCCGCGCTCTGGCCGATGGAAGGGGGCACCAATCATTGCCGGCCCCTATCCGTAAATCGCCGACACGATGTCCATCAGCCCCGCTTTCACATCCGCATCATCGGTCAGCGGTTCGATCATGGCGGCGCGGATGGCGCGCTCGACGCCCATGCCGGCGGCAATCAGGGTGGCGGCATAGATCACCAGCCGGGTCGAGACCCCTTCTTCCAGGTCCTGCCCCTTGAGCGCGCGCAGCTTGCCGGCCAGCCGCACCAGCGCGTGCACGCGCGCCTCGTCCAGCCCGCTTTCGCGCCTGACGATATCCACCTCGCGCGCCTCGGCCGGAAAGTCGAAATCCACCGACAGGAAGCGCTGCCGGGTCGAGGGCTTGAGGGTCTTGAGGATGTTCTGGTAGCCGGGATTGTAGGAGACCACCAGCATGAAGCCCGGCGCCGCCGCGATCTCTTCGCCGGTCTTGTCCAGCG
>CAZPDV010000164.1:0-4961 GCA_964585355.1 uncultured Aliiroseovarius sp. | reverse complement strand
ATGGCCGGGATCAGCGACCTGCCGTTTCGCCAATTGGTGCTGTCCTTTGGCGCCGGGCTGGTGGTCAGCGAGATGGTGGCGAGCCAGGAGATGGTGCAGGCCAAGCCGGGGGTGCGCGAACGCGCGGCGCTGGGGCTGGGGCAGGCGCGTACCGCGGTGCAGCTGGCCGCCCGCGACCCGTACTGGGCCGCCGAAGCCGCGCGCATGGCCGAGGCCGAGGGCGCCCCGATCATCGACATCAACATGGGCTGTCCGGCGCGCAAGGTGGTGGGCGGGGCCTCGGGGGCGGCCTTGATGCGCGATTTGCCGCTGGCGGTGCGGTTGATCCGGGCCATTGTCGGCGCGGTCTCGGTGCCGGTGACGCTGAAATGCCGGCTGGGTTGGGACGAAACCGGGCTGAACGCCGCCGAGCTGGCACGCCTGGCCGAGGCCGAGGGGGTGCGGATGATCACCGTGCACGGGCGCACCCGGCAGCAATTCTACAAGGGCCGGGCCGACTGGAAGGCGGTGCGGGCGGTAAAGCGCGCGGTGGGCCTGCCGGTGGTGGTCAATGGCGACATTACCAGCGTGGCGCAGGCGCGCGTGGCGCTGGCGGAATCCGGGGCCGACGGGGTGATGGTGGGGCGCGGCGCCGGCGGGCGGCCGTGGCTGCCGGCACAGATCGGCCATGCGCTGTTTGGCGCCCCGGCGCCGGTCATCCCCACTGGCGCGGCGCTGGTGGCGATGGTGGAAGGGCATTACCGCGCCAGCCTGGATTTCTATGGCCCGGAGCTGGGCGCGCGGGTGATCCGCAAGCATCTGGGCTGGTACATGGAGGCTGCCGGCACCCCGGACAGCCTGCGCCGCCGGGTGCTGACCGCGCCGCCGGGGGCGGTGCCGGCGCTGTTGCCCGAGGCGCTGCTGGGGCAGGAGGCCGCGCTGACATGACCCCGCTTGACGAAAGCCTGTGGCAGTCGCTGCCGGTGCCGGCCTTTGTCACCGACCGGGCCGGGCATGTTCTCGAGGCCAACAATGCCGCCGAGCTGTTTCTCAACCGCCCGGCGCGGCGGCTGGCCGGGCGCGGGCTGACCGACCTGCTCTCGGGCGATGCGGCGCTGACGCGGGCGCTGGTCCGGGCGGGGGACGATCGCGGGCCGGTTTATGTGAACAATGCCCGCCTGTCGGCGCCGGGCAAGTGCCGGGAGGCCAATATCCAGCTGGCGCCGCTGGCCGGGCAGGCCGGGCGGATCCTGGTGCTGGTGAGCCCCTGCGGGCTGGCCGGTCAGATGCGGCAGGGGGCCGGGCCGGGGCGGGCGGCGCGCTCGGCCATCGGCATGGCGGAAATGCTGGCGCACGAGATCAAGAACCCGCTGGCCGGGATCACCGGGGCGGCGCAGCTTCTGGAAATGGGGCTGGAGGCCGAGGCCGATCGCGAGCTGACCGGGCTGATCGTGGCCGAAAGCCGGCGCATCGTGGCGCTGCTGGAACAGGTCGAGCAATTCGGCAACCTGCGCCCGCCGGCGCGGGCGGCGGAAAACATCCACGACCTGCTGGACCGCGCCCGGCGCTCGGCCGAGCTGGGCTTTGGCCGCAAGCTGCGCTTTGTCGAGGAATACGACCCCTCGCTGCCGCCCACCGATGTGGATGCGGATCAGATGATGCAGGTGTTTCTGAACCTGATCAAGAACGCCGCCGAGGCCGCCGGGCCGGGCGGCACCATCACCCTGCGCACGTCCTATGACCATGCCCTGCGCATGCGCGGGGCGGACGGGCGCGACATTCGCCTGCCGCTTCAGGTCGAGATCATCGACGACGGGCCGGGCCTGCCCGCCGACATTGCCGGCCAGGTGTTCGAGCCGTTCGTTTCCGGGCGCGAAAACGGCACCGGGCTGGGGCTGGCGCTGGTGGCCAAGATCATCGCCGAACATGGCGCCTGGGTCAGCGTGGACAGCGTGCCGGGGCGCACGGCGTTTCGCATTTCGCTACCGCGGGCCGGGGCGGCACCGGCGCAGACGCGGGCACAGGCAGGAGGTTGACATGGATGGTACGATCCTGATCGCGGATGACGACCGCACCATTCGCACGGTGCTGACCCAGGCGCTGACAAGGGCCGGCTGCAAGGTGCATGCCACCGGCTCGCTGACCATGCTCCGGCGCTGGGTGGACGAGGGCCGGGGCGACCTGGTGATTTCCGACGTGGTGATGCCCGATGGCAACGGTTTGCAGGCTCTGCCCGAGATTGCCCGCGCCCGCCCCGGCCTGCCGGTGATCGTGATCTCGGCGCAAAACACGATCATGACGGCCATTCAGGCGGCCGAGGCCGAGGCCTTCGATTACCTGCCGAAACCGTTTGACCTGCCGGATCTGATGGCGCGGGTGAAGGAGGGGCTGAAGCGGCGGCGGATGCGGATTGCGCCGGCGCCGGAAGCGCCCCCCGCCGCGCCCGAGGCGGGGCTGCCGCTGGTCGGCCGTTCGCCGGCCATGCAGGCGCTCTATCGGCTGGTGGCGCGGGTCATGAACACCCGGCTGCCGGTGATGATTACCGGCGAAAGCGGCACCGGCAAGACCCTGATCGCGCGCGCCCTGCACGACTTTTCCGAGCGCGCCGGCGCGCCCTTCGTGGTCGCCACCGCCGAGAGCTTTGCCAGCCCCGAGGCGCCCGCCCGGCTGGTGGCCGAGGCCGCCGGTGGCTCGATCGTGTTTGACGAGGTGGCCGACCTCGACGCCCAGGCCCAGGCCCGCCTTGCCCGGCTGCTCGACCGGATCGGGCCAGAGGGGCCGCGGGTCATCGCCACCTCGCAGGTCAACCTGGGCGAAAGCCTTGCGGATAACGGCTTTCGCGAGGATCTGTATTATCGGCTGAGCGCGGTGCATATCCCGGTTCCGCCGCTGCGCGAACGGCTGGAGGACATCGCCGATCTGGCCACGCATTTCCTTGAGGCCGGGGCGCAGGAGGGGTTGGCGCGCCGCGGGCTTGGCGAGGCGGCGCTCAAGGCGCTGCGCGCCCATGCCTGGCCGGGCAATATCCGGGCGCTGGAGAACACCATGCGCCGGCTGCAGGTCACCGGGTCGGATCCCGAGATCGGCCGCGCCGAGGTCGAGGAGGTGCTGGGCGCCGCCCCGGCCGGCGGTCGGGCCGGGCCGATGGCGCCGGGCGAGTCGCTGAGCGCGGCGGTGGCGCGCCACCTGCAGCAATATTTCGGCCAGTTCGGCGAGGCGCTCCCGCCCGAAGGGGTCTATGAACGGGTGCTGCATCAGGTCGAGCGGCCCCTGCTTGAAATCGCCCTGGACGCCACCGGCGGAAACCAGGCCAGATGCGCCGATCTTCTGGGCATCAACCGAAATACCTTGCGCAAGAAACTGACCAATCTGGAAATCGAGGTGACACGGCGGCGCAAGTTGATGTAAAATCGCAACAGGCGTGGTTTTTCGGCCAGCCGGCCGGGCGATGCCGGCGGGAGGGTGAGGCCCGGAGCAGGCGATTTGGGGGAAGGCGTGAGCACAGGCAGCGCGTCACAGAGGTTCGGCTTGGAGCGGCTGGCGCGATTGCGTCATGCGCACGGGGCGCTTACCGTTGCCCGCATCGCGCTGGTGGTGCTGGCGCCGGTGCTGGCGCTGGCCACCTATCTGGTTCTGGGGCCGCTGGACCAGGGCACGCGCAGCGCGGCGCTGCGGCTGATTCTGTTGATGGACCTGATCTATGTGCTGCTGGTGGCGGCGCTGGTTCTGACCCGAATCGCCAGCATGGTCGCCGCCCGCCGGCGAAAATCCGCCGGCTCGCGCCTGCACCTGCGCCTGACCGGGGTGTTTGCCATTCTGGCGCTGATTCCCACGGTCCTGGTGGCGGTCTTTGCGGTGCTGACGGTCAATGTCGGGCTGGAGGGGTGGTTTTCCGACCGGGTCAGCCGGGTGGTGGGCAATTCGCTGGCCGCCGCCCAGGCCTATGAGCGCGAGCACCGCGACGGGCTGGTGGCCGATGCCGAGGCGCTGGCGCGGTTTCTGGACCGGGCCCGCAGCCAGAGCAGGATCTTGCCCGACAGCAAGCTGCGCGAGCTTCTGGCCCAGGGGCAAAACCAGATCCAGCGCGGCCTGCGCGAGGCCTATGTGATTGATTCGGATGGGAATATCCGGGTGCGCGGCGACCGTTCCTATCTGTTCGATTTCGAGCCGCCAGCCCCCGAGGACATCGCCCGCGCCATGGATGGGGAAACCGTGGTGATCGAGGATTGGGACCATAACGAGTTTCGCGCCCTGGTCCGGCTCAAGGCCTATCCCGACCACCTGCTTTACGTCAGCCGCGACGTGGACGGCAAGATCCTGAACCTGCTGGACGAAACCAAGGAAACCGTGAAGTTCTATCGGCAGGTGGAAAGCGACCGGGGGCAGATCCTGTTCGAGTTCGGCCTGATCTATCTGGGCTTTGCGGTGATCCTGATCCTGGCGGCGATCTTGCTGGGCATGTGGTTCGCCGAACGCCTGGCCGGCCCGGTCGGCCGCCTGATGGGGGCGGCGCAGCAGGTGGGGAGCGGCGACCTGGACGTGGTGGTGCCCGAGGAGGAGGGCGATGACGAGCTGGCCATGCTGGGCCGGTTGTTCAACCAGATGACCCGGCAGTTGCGCATGCAGCGCGATGCGCTGGTGGAAAACTCGGCGCAGATCGAGCGCCGGCGGCGGCTGTTCGATTCGGTGCTGTCCTCGGTCACGGCCGGGGTGATCGGGCTGGATGCGGAGGGGCGGGTCAGCTTCATCAACCGCGCCGCGCTCAAGCTGCTGGCGCTGGCGGAGGGGGAGGCGCTGGAGCATCGGATCGACCTGTTGGTGCCCGAGTTCCAGCCGCTGTTCGACCGGCTGAGGGCGGGCAAGGGCGAGAGCGTCCTGCAGGAGCTGCGGCTGATGCGTGGCGGCAAGCAGGAAAGCCTGCTGGTGCGCATGGCCCAAAGGCGCGGCGAGGATGTCGCGGTGGAGGGCTATGTGATTGCCTT
>CAZPDV010000163.1:0-5007 GCA_964585355.1 uncultured Aliiroseovarius sp. | reverse complement strand
TCACCGTGTCGGTGATCTCCATGATCTCGCGCAGCTTGTGGGTGATCAGGATGATTGTTTTTCCCTGTTCTTTCAAACCCTTGAGGATACGGAACAGGTGGTCGGCCTCGGCCGGGGTCAAGACCCCGGTGGGCTCGTCCAGGATAAGGATGTCGGCCTGGCGATACAGCGCCTTGAGGATCTCGACCCGCTGCTGCATGCCCACGCCCAGGTCTTCGATCAGCGCGTCGGGATCGACCTGCAATTCATATTCGGTGGCCAGCCGGGTCAGGGTGTCGCGCGCCTTGGCCAGCGACGGGCGGATCAGCGCGCCCTCTTCCACCCCCAGCACCACGTTTTCCAGAACCGTGAAATTCTCGACCAGCATGAAATGCTGGAACACCATGCCGATGCCGGCGCGAATCGCCGCCTGGCTGTCGGGGATGTCGGTCTTTTTGCCATTGATCCAGATCTCGCCCGAATCGGCCTTGTAGAAGCCATAGAGGATCGACATCAGCGTCGATTTCCCGGCGCCGTTTTCGCCGATGATCCCGTGGATCGTGCCGGGCATGACCCGGATGGAAATGTCCTTGTTCGCCTGCACCGGGCCAAAGGCCTTGGAGATGCCGCGAAGCTCAATAGCAGGAGCGGCAGTTGCCTGCCGCTCCGTTTCTGTTTGTGACCGGGTCATTTAGAAGTCGAGAACCGGGCAGCTGTCGTCGGTGGTGTAGTCATGCACCTTCAGGTCGCCGGCGATGATCGCAGCCTTGGCGGCCTCGACCGCGTCGATCATGTCCTGGCTGATCAGGTCCTTGTTGTACTCGTCCAGCGCATAGCCAACGCCGTCATCCTTCAGGCTCAGCCCCATGAAGCCGGTGGGCATGTCCTCGCCCGCCTTCATCAGCTCGTACACCGCCACATCGACGCGCTTGAGCATCGAGGTCAGCACGCTGCCCGGATGCAGGTAGTTCTGGTTGCTGTCCACGCCGATCGAGTAGATGCCCTCGTCCGCCGCGGCCTGCAGCACGCCCAGCCCGGTCGAGCCGGCGGCGGCATAGATGATATCGGCGCCCTGGGCCATCTGCGCACGGGCCAGCTCGCCGCCCTTGACCGGGTCGTTCCACGCGGCCGGGGTGGTGCCGGTCATGTTGGCAATGACCTTGGCATCGGCATTGGCGGCCTTGACCCCCTGGGCATAGCCACAGGCGAATTTGCGGATCAGCGGAATGTCCATGCCGCCGACAAAGCCGACGGTGCCGCTTTCGGTCTTCATGCCGGCAATCATGCCAACCAGGTACGAGCCCTCGTGCTCGGCAAAGCCGACCGACAGCACGTTGGGCAGGTCAACCCAGCCGTCGATGGTGGCAAACTTGGTATCCGGGTAGTCCGGCGCGACCTGCTCGATCGCCGACGAAAAGGCAAAGCCGGTGGTGATGATCGGGTTGGCGCCGGCTTCGGCAAAACGACGCAGCGCCTGTTCGCGCTGGGCTTCCGACTGGATCTCGATCTCAAGGAAATTGCCGCCGGTCTCGTCCGCCCAGCGCTTGGCGCCATTGAAAGCGCCTTCGTTGAACGACTTGTCGAACTTGCCGCCAAGGTCGAAGATGATGGCGGGGTCGGCCAGAGCCGCGCCAGCGGTCAGCGCCAGAGTGGCAGCCGCACCAAGAAATTTCTGCATGAGGGTCATACTGTTCTCCCATAAGTTAACGTGGATGGTCCGCAAGGCCTCCCGCCTGCGATTCCTTCCGGCGAGCAGATCGCTGAAATGGATCATCCGTAATTTGAGCGCGAGGGCAAGGGCCGGTCAAGGTTAATATTTTGCCAAGGGGTCAAACCGGCTGATTTCACAAGGGAAATGCCCAAAAACAAGGCAGACCTGCCGCTACGTCAACCGCTTTTCCAGGATCAGGGCGTCCTCTGCGGGGCGGTTCGGGCGCGGGTAATAGGCCTTGCGGCGTGCGGATTCGCGCCAGCCGGCGCCGCGGTAAAGGGTTAACGCGGCCAGGTTCCCCTCGGCCACTTCCAGCAGGGCGCGGGTGGCACCGCGGCCTTTTGCCTCGGTCTCGAACTGCGCCAGCAACCGGCGGCCAAGCCCCGCGCGCCGGGCGGCTGGGGCCACGGCAAGGCTGAGCAGCTCGGCTTCCTCGAACAGCAGCCGGCCAATGGCAAACCCGTCCCTGGCCTCGACCAAAATGGTCTCGGGGCGCGCCATGAGGGTGCTGAACTCCTCGGCGCTCCAGGGGCGGCTCTCGGGAAAGGCGGCGGCATGCAGCGCGGCCAGGGCGCGGGCGCTCATGGCAGGATGACGGGGGCTGCCTGGCGGGGCGGGGCCGCATCGGCCGGGCGCACATAAAGCGGCGCCGGCGGTGGCATCGGCTGATCGCGCCGGGCCAGTGCCAGGGCGGCGATATTGGCAATCCGGTCTCCCGGCGGAATATCCGACAGGCGGATCAGCGGCGCATCCAGCCGCGCCAGCCGCTCGGCCGGCGCCAGTTCGGGCGGGCCGGGCTCGGGGTCGAACCGTTGCAGATAGACCTGCCCGCGCGGCGCATCCACCGCAACCCAACGGGGCAGGGGCTGGGGGCCGGCGGCCTCAAACGCGCTGATGCCGACCGCCGTGATGCCCCGCGCCATGGCCAGCCCGCGCGCCGCCGCCACCGAGATGCGGATGCCGGTAAAATTGCCCGGCCCGGTGCCGACCCCGATCACCTCGAGATCGCCCCAGCCCAGCCCGGCCCCGGCCAGCATTTCCTCGAGCATCGGCAACAGATGCTCGGCCTGGCCGCGCGCCATTTCGTCGATGCGGGTGACGGTGCGCCCGCCGGCCACCAGCGCCGCCGCGCACCACGCCTGCGAGGTATCGAACGCCAGGCAGACCGCCATGGTCAGACCTGAACCGGGCGTACCTCGGTCACTTCCGGGATATAATGCTTGAGCAGGTTCTCGATCCCCATCTTCAGCGTCAGGGTCGAGGACGGACAGCCGGCACAGGCCCCCTGCATATGCAGGTAAACAACCCCGCGATCATAGCCGTGAAAGGTGATGTCGCCGCCGTCCTGGGCCACCGCCGGGCGCACCCGGGTATCCAGCAAGTCCTTGATCTGATTGATGATCTGGTTGTTCTCGCCGCTCGAATCATGGTCGGCATGGCCGGGCGCCGCCGCCCCCTCGATGGCCGGTTGCCCGGATTGGTAATGCTCCATGATCGCCCCCAGGATCGAGGGCTTGAGGTTGTCCCAATCCACCTGATCGGCCTTGGTCACGGTGATGAAATCCGAGCCCAGAAAAACCCCCTCAACCCCGTCGATCCGAAAAATCCGGTACGCCAGCGGCGAGGTCGTGGCCTCCTCGGCCGAGGTGAAATCAGCAGTGCCCGCCCCCAGCACGGCCTGACCGGGCAGAAATTTCAGCGTGGCGGGGTTCGGGGTGTTTTCGGTCTGGATGAACATATGGCCTACCTTTTCTGTTGGGTATCATATGCGGTGCGCGCTCGGACATGTCAAGTTTTGGAACCATTCCAAACCGCCGCCCTTTCATCTTTCCCCAAATACTCCCGCCGGAGGCCCGGGTCCCGCAGCAACCCCGCTGCCCGCCCGTCCGTTCGGCCATTTCCAGCGCATTTCCCGTGCGCCTGCTGGCAAGCGGGCCGGTTTCGTGCGATAAATACACATAACGCAAACGGAGCGGCCACCGCTTCCGAGCGTGCCGCTCCCCCAGAGAAAGGGGATGGCCATGTTCATCATCAAACACATCAAGCTCCTGCTATCGGCGCTTTTGCTGCTGCCGCTTCTGGCGACAGCGGCGCTGGCGGCCGAGGCCAAGGCGACCGCTTGGGTCAATGTCCGTTCGGGGCCGGGAACCAGCTATGGCGTGGTCGATACCATGGCCCCGGGAGAAACCGCCTCCATCACCGAGTGCCAGGGTTCCTGGTGTTATGTCGAACGCGATGGCCCGGATGGCTGGGTGAGCTCCTCCTATCTTACCGCGGTGGAGACCCCCGATAACCCCGATTGCGGCTTTCAACTGGTGATCGGCCCCGATGGGCCGCATTTCGCGATCACCTGCGGCGATGGCAGTGGCTCTTCGGTCACGCTCAATCCGACCGATCCGAACCGGGTCTGCTTCTACAAGAATGCCAACTTCACCGGTGCGCATTTCTGCCGCACGGCGGGCACCTACAACAGCATGCCCGCGGGCTTCAATGACACCGTGACCTCGATCCGTACCTATGGCAGCGCCAGGGCACGCGTCTGCGAATTCACCAACATGAAGCCGCTCTGCCGCGTCGTGTCCTCAAGCGAGAGCCATCTCGGCGCCAATCTGGATAACGCAATTTCGTCGTTCCGGGTTGCCAACGGGCCGCTGCCGCCGATGAAACAGGCCTGCCTGTTCGATCATCCCAACTACGGCGGCGATCATGTCTGCTTCAAGGTCGGCACCCATACCCTGCCGCCGGCGGCGCAAAACCGGGCAAGCTCGGTGATGCTGCTCGAAGGCGCGCTGGCGCGGCTGTCGAAAAGCCCGGTCTATGGATTTGGCGGGGCTTATGTGGTGAGCACCAACAAGCCGCTCCTGCCGGCCGCCTGGAACAACAAGACCAGGTCGATCCGGGTCCAGTAGGCCCCGCTCCCGGCCCCTTCACGGGGCCGGGATTTTGTTATCCGTCCTGACGGATGCGGGCGTTGGTCGGGTCATAGGGGCTGTCAGGGGCGACTTCCGCCGGCCAGAGCCGGTCGAACATCCTGACCTGTAGCTCCTGGCCCGTTTTGGCCAGTTCCGGGGGCACATAGCCCATGCCGATCGACCTGCCGAAAGCCACCGACCAGCCGCCCGACGTCAGCCGGCCTACGCGCCTGTCCCCATCGTAAAGCGCCTCGCGCCCCCAGGGGTCGGCATCCTCGGGCCCGTCGATCAGCAGCGTCACGCATTTCGAGCGGATGCCCTTCTCAAGCATCGCCTGCTTGCCGTGAAATTCCTTGTCAAGGTCCACGAAACGCTCCAGCCCCGCCTCCAGCGGGGTGGCATCGC
>CAZPDV010000162.1:0-5017 GCA_964585355.1 uncultured Aliiroseovarius sp. | reverse complement strand
ATCGGCCGCTATCACGGCCACCGGGCCGGACATGCGCTGACCAACCGGCTGCTGCGCACGCTGTTTTCCAGCCCCGGCGCCTCCCGGATGAAGACCTGCACCGGCGCCATGGCGCGGCGGCTTCCCGGCATCGGGATCGGCCCGGCAGACCTGCCGATGATTGCCTGACCCCGGCGGGCTTTCCGGCCGGCGCGCGCAGGCCGGATTCTTTCCCATCGAAACCGGAAAACCGCGCAAAAACCCGCGCAAGGCCATTTTGCCCGGCAATTTTCTGTGGTACCAATCGGGCAGATATTCGAAGCTAGGGGCCCTGGCCCAGGCCAGAGCATCAATGACGGGGTGGGCGCGAAATGCAGCGCGACAGGTTTGGCAAGAAGATATTTCTGGGCGGTGTGATTCTGGTAGTGCTGTCGGGCTGTTCCAGTTTCGACAGCCTCAGCGGCTCGTCCGGCGGCTTTTCCGGGTTCTTCAGCGGCGCCAACCGGCCCGAGCAGAAACCGATCGAGGCCTATACCCCCGAGGAAATCTACAAGCGTGGCGAGTATGAGCTGGCCAATGGCAAGCCCAAGGATGCCGCCAAGTGGTTTGGCGAGGTCGAGCGGCTTTACCCCTATAGCGAATGGGCCAAGCGTGCCCTGATCATGCAGGCCTTTTCCTGGCACAAGGCGAAGAAATACGAAGATGCCCGCGCCGCCGCGCAGCGCTATCTGGATTTCTATCCGGCCGAGGAAGACGCCGCCTATGCCCAGTATCTGCTGGCGCTGAGCTATTACGACCAGATCGAGGATGTGGGCCGCGACCAGGGCCTGACCTATCAGGCGTTGCAGGCGCTGCGGGTGGTGATCGAGAAATACCCGGATACCGAATATGCCCGCTCGGCGGTGCTGAAATTCGACCTGGCCTTTGACCATCTGGCGGGCAAGGAAATGGAAATCGGGCGCTATTACCTCAAGCGCAAGAACTATACCGCCGCCATCAACCGGTTCCGCGTGGTGGTCGAGAAGTTTCAGACCACGACCCATGTGCCCGAGGCCCTGCACCGGCTGGTCGAGGCCTATCTGGCGCTGGGGCTGACCGACGAAGCACAGACTGCCGGCGCCATTCTCGGGCATAACTTCCAGTCAACGGAATGGTATCAGGACAGCTATAAATTGCTGACAGAACAAGGGCTTGAGCCCAAGTCTCGGGGCGATAACTGGCTGGCTGCGGTGTACCGGCAACTGATCCGTGGCGAGTGGTTGTAACCGCGTGCGCCGACGCCGGACGGGTGAAAGCTGATGCTGCGCAGCCTTGAAATTCGCGACATGCTGATCATCGACCGCCTGGAGCTTGCGCCGGGGGCGGGGCTCAATGTGCTGACCGGCGAAACCGGGGCCGGCAAATCCATCCTGCTTGACAATCTGGGCTTCGTGCTGGGCTGGCGGGGGCGCGCCGACATGGTGCGCGCCGGTGCGCCCGAGGGCGAGGTGGTGGCGGTGTTTGAAATCGGCGCCGGGCATCCCGCCCGCGCGGTGCTTGACGAGGCCGGCATCCCGGCCGAGGACGAGCTGATCCTGCGCCGCGTGGCCCGCCCGGACGGCCGCAAGCAGGCCTGGGTCAATGACCGCCGGGTAAGCGGCGAGGTGCTGCGCGCGCTGGGCGATACCCTGGTGGAACTGCATGGCCAGCAGGACGATCGCGGCCTGCTCAACCCGCGCGCCCATGGGAGGATGCTGGACGACTATGCCGGCGCGGCCGGGGCGCTGGCCCGGGTGCGCGCCGCCTGGCGGGCCATGCGCGGCGCCGATATCGCGCTTGAGGAAGCCCGCGCCGCGCTTGCCGACATGGCCGCCGAAGAGGCGTTCCTGCGCCACGCCGTGGCCGAGATCGAGGCGCTGGCGCCCCGGCCCGGCGAAGAGGCCGAGCTTGACGCCCGCCGCCGGCTGATGCAGTCCGCCGCCAAGGTGGGCGAGGATATTTCCAAGGCATATCAGTTGCTTGGGCCGGGCGAGGGGGCCGAGTCCCTGGTCGCCGACGCGCTGCGCTGGCTCGAAGGGGCCGAGGCGCGGGCGGGCGAGGCGCTGTCGGGCGCGGTGGCGGCGGTGGCGCAGGCGCTGGATGCGCTGGCCGAGGGGCTGGGCGAGGTCGAGGCGGCGATGGGCGCGCTCAGCTTCAACCCGCACGAGCTGGAAGAAACCGAAGAGCGGCTCTTTGCCCTGCGCGCGCTGGCCCGCAAGCATGGCGTGGTCCCGGACGAGCTGGACCGGCTGGGGCAGGACCTGGCGGCGAAGCTGGCGGCGCTGGACCGGGGCGAGGAAGGGCTGGCCGAGCTCGAGGCGCTGCGCCAGGAGGCGGGCGCGGCCTATGACAAGGCGGCGAAGGCGCTCACCGCGATCCGGGTCGATGCCGCCGCCCGGCTGGACCGGGCCATGGCGGCCGAGCTGGCCCCCCTGAAAATGGAACGCGCGGTCTTCACCACCCAGGTGACGCCGGATGCCCCCGGCCCGGATGGCTGCGACCGGGTGCAGTTTACCGTCGCCACCAATCCCGGCGCCCCGGCCGGCCCGCTCAACAGGATCGCCTCGGGGGGCGAACTCAGCCGCTTCCTGCTGGCGCTCAAGGTCTGCCTGACCGGCGCCCGGCCGGGGCTGACCCTGATTTTCGACGAAATCGACCGCGGCGTCGGCGGCGCCACCGCCGATGCGGTCGGCCGCCGGCTCGAGGCGCTGGCCGAGGGCGGGCAGGTGCTGGTGGTGACCCATTCGCCCCAGGTCGCCGCCCGCGCCCGCCACCACTGGCAGGTGGCCAAACAGCTACGCGACGGTCAGACGCTTTCAAATGTCACCGTGCTCGACCCGGCCGCCAGGATCGACGAAATCGCCCGCATGCTGGCCGGCGACAGCATCACCGAAGAGGCCCGCGCCGCCGCCCGCGCCCTGCTTCAGGCCTGACCGCCCTTTCATCTTTCCGCAAATACTCCCGCCGGAGGCGCGATTTTCGCAGAAAATCGTCTCCACCGCAGGCAGGCGCTGCCCGGCGGGGCCGGGCGGGCGGACCACCGCGCGCCCCCGGTCAGCCGCGCAGGAGCTTGCCGGGGTTGAGGATGCCGTTGGGGTCGAGCGTGCGCTTGATGTCGCCCATCACCTCCCAGGCGGCGCCGTGTTCGGCCGCCATCAGGTCGAGCTTGCCCATGCCGATGCCATACTCGCCGGTGATGGTCCCGCCCAGCCGCAGGGCGCGCTCGCTCATCCGCCGGGCAAGCGCCTTGGCCTCGGCCAGTTCGGCCGCATTGCCCGGCTCGATCAGCAGGATGGCGTGGAAATTGCCGTCCCCCACATGGCCCAGGATCGGGCCGGGGATCGAGGCGGCGGCGATGTCGGCGCGGGTTTCCTCGACCGCCTGCGCCAGCCGCGAGATCGGCACGCAGATATCGGTGACCAGGGCGGTGGCGCCGGGGCGCAGCGCCAGCACCGCGTAAAAGGCCTTGTGCCGCATGGTCCAGAGCGCGTTGCGCTGCTCGGTCCGGGTGGCGCTTTCAAAGCCGCTGGCGCCAAAGTCGCGGGCGATGTCGCCAAAGCGCGCCGCATCCTCGGCCACGGATTGGTCCGATCCGTGAAATTCAAGCAAAAGGTGCGGCTTTTCAGGCATTTGCATGCCGGAAAACTGGTTGAAGGCGCGGGCGGTATCGGCATCGACAAACTCGATCCGGGCCATGGGAATGCCCATCTGGATGGTCTGGATCACCGCCTCTACCGCGTCGCTCATGCGCTCGAAGGCGCAGATCGCCGCCGAGATCGCCTCGGGTTGCCCGGCCAGGCGCAGGGTCAGCCGGGTCATCACCCCCAGCGTGCCCTCGGCCCCGACGAAAAGCCCGGTCAGGTCATAGCCGGAGGCGCTCTTGCGGGCCCGGCTGCCGGTCTGGATCACCCGCCCGTCCGCCAGCACCACCTCAAGCCCCAGCACGTTGTCGCGCATGGTGCCATAGCGCACCGCGGTGGTGCCCGAGGCGCGGGTCGAGGCCATGCCGCCAAGGCTGGCATTGGCCCCCGGATCGACCGGAAAGAACAGCCCGGTGGCGCGCAATTCGCGGTTCAGTTCCTCGCGGGTGAGCCCCGGCTCCACATCCGCATCCATGTCGCCCGGATCGACCCGCAGCAGCCGGTTCATGCGGCTCATGTCCAGGCTCAGCCCGCCCCTGACGGCGCTGGTATGGCCCTCGAGCGCGGTGCCGGCGCCATAGGCGATCACCGGCAGGCGGTGGCGGTTGCAGATGCGCAGGATCTCGGCCACCTCGCCGGTGGAGGTGGGCCAGGCCACCGCATCGGGCGGGGCCGGGGCGAAATGCGTCTCGCTGCCCGCATGCGCCTCCAGATCGTACTTGGAGCGGCTCAGCCGATCGCCTAACAATGATGCAAGCTCGGAAAGCGCGGCTTCGGTGTTCATGCGGCCCTTAACCCCCGTGTAACCCGGCCCAGACTATGCCAATGCAATGGGCGATGAAAGCCCTCTGACCCAGGAAGAAAATGCTCGGTTCGTTAAAATTGTTCCTATCTCGGCAAATCTCCGCCAACCGCGCAGAGATGGCGGCCCTGCTGAGGACATTGCGCGAGAAGGGGCCGGGGGCGGTGGCGTTCTGGTTCCTGGCGCTGGGGGTGGGGGTGGCCAGCGGTTTTGCGGCGCTGCTGTTCCGGCTGGGCATCGGGAAATTGCAGGATTTCCTTTATGGGGTCGATGACCCGCGCCACCTGCATTCCTATGCGCAAACGCTTGAATGGTATTGGATTTTGCTGATCCCGACCCTGGGCGGCCTGGTGGTGGGGCTGGTGCTGAACTGGTTTACCGGCGACGGGCGGGTGCGCTCGGTCGGAGATGTGATCGAGGGGGCGGCGCTCTATGACGGGCGGGTGGAGATTCGCGCCGGGCTGGGCTCGGCGCTGGCCTCGTTCATCACCCTGGCCTCGGGCGGGTCGAGCGGCCGCGAGGGGCCGGTGGTGCACCTGGCCTCGGTCATCTCCACCTGGCTGGCCGACCGGCTGCA
>CAZPDV010000161.1:0-5024 GCA_964585355.1 uncultured Aliiroseovarius sp. | reverse complement strand
GCCTATATCTATGAGGTGGCGCGCGCCTGCGACCGGGGCGAAGTCACGCGCCAGGACGCGGCCGCCTGCGTGCTCTATGCCTCGGAAGAGGCGATGAAACAGGCCCACCAGGCGGTGCAGGCCATGGGCGGCATGGGCTACATGAACGAAAGCCCGGTGAGCCGGATCTTCCGCGATGCCAAGCTGATGGAGATCGGCGCCGGCACCTCGGAAATCCGCCGCATGTTGATCGGGCGCGAGCTGATGGGGGCGATGAAATGACCCCGGCACCCCGGCCGGAAGCACGTCTTGCAGCCTCCGGGGGCTTGATAAAGGAACGCCGTAAAATGAAAACATTTTTCATTTTCGCGGAAGCCAGGTTTCAAATACCTGATTTTACAAAGTATTCACAAGAATAAGGAAGGCTGAAATGGCGCGTTTGCAAAGCAGGATTGTTACCGGCAGCGCCGATTTCGCCGCCAACCGTGCGGCGCATCTCAAGGCGCTGGCCCGGGTCGAAGAGGTGGCCCGCGCCGCCGCCCTGGGCGGGCCCGAACGCGCCCGCGCCCGGCATCTCGGCCGCGGCAAGATGCTGCCGCGCGACCGGGTGGCAAACCTGCTTGACCCCGGCGCGCCGTTTCTGGAAATCGGCGCCACTGCCGCGCACGGGCTCTATGGCGACGTGGCCCCCGGCGCCGGCCTCATCGCCGGGGTGGGGCAGGTCGAAGGCCAGGACGTGATGATCGTGGCCAACGATGCCACCGTCAAGGGCGGCACCTATTTCCCGATGACGGTGAAAAAGCACCTGCGCGCCCAGGAAATCGCCGCCGAAAACCACCTGCCCTGCATCTATCTGGTGGATAGCGGTGGCGCCAACCTGCCCAACCAGGACGAGGTCTTTCCCGACCGCGACCATTTCGGCCGCATCTTCTATAACCAGGCGCGGATGAGCGCCAGGGGCATCGCCCAGATCGCCGTGGTCATGGGCTCGTGCACCGCGGGCGGCGCCTATGTGCCGGCCATGTCGGACGTGGCCATCATCGTGCGCGAACAGGGCACCATCTTCCTGGCCGGCCCCCCCCTGGTCAGGGCCGCGATCGGCGAGGTGATCTCGGCCGAGGAACTGGGCGGCGGCGATGTGCATACCCGCCTCTCCGGCGTGGCCGACTACCTGGCCGATGATGACGCTCACGCGCTTGCCCTTGCCCGCGAGGCTGTGCGCCACCTCAACCGGCGCAAACCGCAGACCGTGGCCTGGGCCAGCCCCGAGCCCCCCGCCTATGACCCCGAGGAGATCCTCGGCGCCGTGCCCTTCGACCTGCGCACCCCTTACGACATCCGCGAGGTGATCGCCCGGGTGGTGGACGGCTCGCGCTTTGACGAATTCAAGGCGCGGTTCGGCGAAACCCTGGTCACCGGCTTTGCCCATATCGAGGGCTGCCCGGTGGGGATCGTCGCCAATAACGGGGTGATGTTTGCCGACAGCGCCGCCAAGGGCGCACATTTCGTCGAGCTCTGCAGTCAACGCGCCATCCCCTTGGTTTTCCTGCAAAATATCACCGGATTCATGGTCGGCAAGCAATCTGAACATGCCGGCATCGCCCGCCACGGCGCCAAGATGGTGACGGCGGTGGCCTCCACCAGCGTGCCCAAGATCACCATGATGGTCGGCGCCTCCTATGGGGCCGGCAATTACGGCATGGCCGGGCGCGCCTATCAGCCGCGTCTGCTCTGGGCCTGGCCCAATTCCTGCGTCGCGGTGATGGGCGGCGAACAGGCCGCCGGCGTTCTGGCCCAGGTCAAGCGCGAACAGCTGGAGCGCGAAGGCGCCACCCTGTCGCCCGAGGAAGAAGCCCGCATCACCCAGCCGGTGCTTGACCAGTTCGCCCGCCAGTCCGACCCGCTCTATGCCTCGGCCCGGCTGTGGGATGACGGCATCATCGACCCGCGCAAGACCCGCGAGGTGCTGGCCCTTTCCCTGCGCACCGCCCTGAACGCCCCCATCGAGGAGACCCGCTTTGGCCTCTTTCGCATGTAACCCTTTCATCTTTCCGGAAATACTCCCGGGGGGTCCGGGGGGCGGGCAGCCCCCCGCCGCCGCCCGCGCCACAGGAGCCGAATGATGTTCGCAAAAATCCTGATCGCCAATCGCGGCGAAATCGCCTGCCGGATCATGCAGACCGCCCGCCGCCTGGGGGTGGAAACGGTGGCGGTCTATTCCGATGCCGATGCCGCCGCCCGCCATGTGGCCCTGGCCGACGAGGCGGTGCATATCGGCCCGCCGCCCCCGGCTGAAAGCTATCTGCGCGCGGACCGGATCATCGCGGCGGCGCTCGCCCGCGGCGCGCAGGCGATCCATCCCGGCTATGGCTTTCTCAGCGAAAACCCCGATTTCGTCGAAGCGGTCGAAGCCGCCGGTCTGACCTTCATCGGCCCCTCGGCCCAGGCGATCCGGGCGATGGGGCTCAAGGACGCGGCCAAGGCGCTGATGCAAAAGGCGGGGGTGCCGGTGGTGCCGGGCTATCACGGCGCCGATCAGGCGGAGGCGCTGCTGGCAAAAGAGGCCGAAAAGATCGGCTATCCGGTGATGATCAAGGCGGTGGCGGGCGGCGGCGGCAAGGGGATGCGCCTGGTCGAGGCGGAAGCCGATTTTCCCGCCGCCCTGGCCAGCGCCCGGGCCGAGGCCCGCACCGCCTTCGGAAACGAGGCGGTCCTGATCGAAAAAGCCGTGCAAAAACCGCGTCATATCGAGGTTCAGGTATTTGGTGACGGCAGCCGCGCCGTGCATCTTTATGAGCGCGACTGTTCGCTGCAACGCCGCCACCAGAAGGTGATCGAAGAGGCCCCCGCCCCCGGCATGACCGAGGCGATGCGCGCCGCCATGGGGCAGGCGGCGGTGGCAGCCGCCGAGGCGATCGGCTATCGCGGCGCCGGCACGGTGGAGTTTATCGTGGACGGCGCAGACGGGCTCAGCCCCGACCGCTTCTGGTTCATGGAGATGAACACCCGCCTTCAGGTGGAACACCCGGTGACCGAGGCGGTGACCGGCATCGACCTGGTGGAGTGGCAGCTCAGGGTGGCCTCGGGCGAGGGCCTGCCGCTGACCCAGGTCGAGATTGCCCTGACCGGCCATGCCTTCGAGGCCCGGCTCTATGCCGAAAACGTTCCCGCGGGCTTCCTGCCGGCCACCGGGCGGCTGACCCATCTTGCCTTTCCCGACTTTTGCCGGGCCGATAGCGGCGTGCGCGCGGGGGACGAGATCAGCCCCCATTACGACCCGATGATCGCCAAGATCATCACCCATGGCGCCACCCGGGCCTCGGCGCTCAGGCGGCTGACCGCGGCCTTGGACCGGACCGAAGTGGGCGGGCTTACCACCAATCTGGGCTTTCTGGGCGCGCTGGCCCGGCAGCCGGATTTCGTGGCCGGCGCGGTGGATACCGGGCTGATCGGCCGCAACCTGGCCTCGCTTTCCGCCAGGCCCAGCCCCGGCGCGCCCGAGCTTGCCATCGCGGCGCTGGCTGCGGCCGGGCTCGACCGGCGCCCCGGTTCGGGCTTCACCCTCTGGGCGCCGATGCGGCGGCTGGTGCGCCTGGGTCATGAAGGGGAACTAATTGAAATTTATATAAAAACCATAAATGCAGACCGGCACGATATTGCCATTGACGACCGGCAGATCACCGCCACCTGCCTGCAGGGGCACTGGGAGCTTGACGGGGTGCGCGCCCCCGGCGTGGCATGTGCCGGCGGGGTCGTGACGGTGTTTTCGCAAGGCGGGCTGGTGTTCGAGATCCCCGACCCGCTGGCGGGGGCGGGGGGCGACATGCAGGCGGCCGGGGTGATCGAGGCGCCGATGCCGGGGCTGGTGCAGGCGGTGGACTGCGCGGTTGGCGACACGGTGGCGGCCGGCGACCGGCTGGTGGTGCTGGAAGCGATGAAGATGGAGCATGTGCTGGCAGCCCCGCGCGATGGGGTTATCGCCGAGGTGCTGACCGCGCCCGGCGCGCAGGTCGAGGCCGGGGCGGCGCTGATCCGGCTGGAGGACGAGGCGTGATCCGGCTGTGGCACGCGCCCGATGCGCGCTCGCTGCGGGTGCTGTGGATGCTGGAAGAGCTTGGGCTGGAATATGACCTGCACCTGGTCGATTTTTTCGATGGCTCCATGCGGGCGCCGGAATTCCTGGCCCTGTCGCCTGCCGGCCGGGTGCCGGCGGTTGAAATCGACGGCGAGGTTCTGACCGAAAGCGGCGCCATTCTGGAAGTGCTGGCCGAGCGCCATGCCGCCGCCGGCCTGCACCGCGCGCCGGATCATCCCGAGCGGGCCAAGTACCTGGAATACCTGCATTTTGGTGAGACGATCGGCCAACATCTTGCCAACCTGACACAAAGCCATATCGTGCTGCGCGAGGACTGGATGCGCTCTGCCACGGTGATCAAGCTTGAGACGCGGCGGCTGCAAAAGGTGCTGGAGGCGGTGGCGCAGGTGGTGGCGGCCGGCGGCTGGCTCTTGCCCTCGGGCTTCTCGGCGGCTGATATTTCGGTGGGCTATGGCGTCTGGCTGGCCCGCCGTTTCGTGGCGGTTGGCGCCGTGCCGGGGGCGGATGCCTACCGGACCCGGCTCGAAGCGCGGCCGGGCTTTCAACGCGCCCTGGCCGCCAATGGTCCGGCACAGATCTATACGCGCGATTTTTACGAGGTGCCCGATGGCTGAAACGGTAGAGATTTTCGAGGTCGGCCCGCGCGACGGGTTGCAGAACGAAGCGCGGATGATCCCGACGGCGGACAAGATTGCCCTGATCGACCTGTTGTCGCAGGCCGGGTTCCGGCGGATCGAGGTGGCCAGTTTCGTCAGCCCGAAATGGGTGCCGCAAATGGCCGACAGCGCCGAGGTGCTGGCCGGGATCGCGCGGGCGCCGGGGGTTTCCTATGCGGCGCTGACCCCGAACATGCGTGGCTTCGAGCGGGCCATGGCGGCGCGCGCCGACGAGGTGGCGATTTTTGGCTCGGCCAGCGAGGGATTCAGTCAGGCAAACATAAATTGTTCGA
>CAZPDV010000160.1:0-5044 GCA_964585355.1 uncultured Aliiroseovarius sp. | reverse complement strand
TCCTGTTCGTCAGAGATCGCCGCCGGATAGGGGGTGTTGCCGGGAATGGCGGGGCTGTCAGAGCTCGCCTGATCGCCGGTCGGGGCCATGCGGCTTTCGACCCCGGCCGCCGAATCCGGGATTTTCGGCGCGCAGGCCGTCAGGGCCAGAACGGCCAGGCCGCCCAGAAAGATCCGCATGTTCCTGCCTCGAATGCTGCTCATCTGCGGCCGATCTACCACCATTTCGCCGGTCTTGCCACAAAGCCGGCGCGGGCCTCGACCGCTTCGGCGATATTCAGCAGATCGCCCTCTTCCCACGGCCGCCCGATCAGTTGCAGGCCCAGCGGCAGGCCCTGGGCGTCAAGCCCGGCCGGCACCGAGATGCCCGGCAGGCCGGCAAGGTTCACGGTCACGGTAAAGACGTCGTTGAGGTACATCTGCACCGGGTCGGCATCGGCCATTTCGCCCAGCCCGAAGGCCGCGGACGGGGTGGCGGGGGTGAGGATCGCGTCGATGCCGGCCGCGAAGGCCTGCTCGAAGTCGCGCTTGATCAGGGCGCGCACCCGGCGGGCGCGGTTGTAATAGGCGTCATAGAACCCGGCCGACAGCACATAGGTGCCGACCATCACCCGGCGCTGAACCTCGGGGCCGAAGCCCTCGGCGCGGGTCTTTTCATACATCTCGGTGATGCCCTCGCCGGCAGCAAGCCGCGCCCGGTGGCCATAGCGCACGCCGTCATAGCGGGCGAGGTTGGAGGAGGCCTCGGCCGGGGCGATCACGTAATAGGCGGGCAGCGCGTATCTGGTATGGGGCAGCGAGATATCGACGATCTCGGCGCCGGCATCGCGCAGCATCTCGGCGCCTTTCTGCCACAGGGCCTCGATCTCGTCCGGCATGCCGTCGAGCCGGTATTCGCGCGGGATGCCGATCTTCTTGCCACGGATGTCGCCGGTCAGCATGGCCTCGAAATCCGGCACCGGGAGGTCAGAGCAGGTGCTGTCCTTGTCGTCGGGCCCGCACATGGCCGACAGCATGATGGCGGCGTCGCGCACGTTCTTGGTCATCGGCCCGGCCTGGTCCAGCGACGAGGCAAAGGCGATGATCCCCCAGCGCGAGCAGCGCCCATAGGTGGGCTTGACCCCGGTGATGCCGGTGAAGGCGGCGGGCTGGCGGATCGAGCCGCCGGTATCGGTGCCGGTGGCGGCAAGGCACAGATCGGCGGCCACGGCGGCGGCCGAGCCCCCGGACGAGCCGCCGGGCGTCAGCGGCGTGTCATCGCCCTGGCGCCGCCACGGGTTGACCGCGTTGCCATAGACGCTGGTCTCGTTCGACGAGCCCATGGCGAATTCGTCCATGTTGAGCTTGCCCAGCATCACCGCGCCGGCCTCCCACAGATTGGCGGTGACGGTGCTTTCATAGCCCGGCTTGAACCCGTCCAGAATGGCCGAGCCGGCCTGGCTGTTGACCCCCATGGTGCAAAACAGGTCCTTGATGCCCAGCGGAATGCCGGTCAGCGCCGTCACCCGGTCGCCGCTTTGCAGCCGCGCATCCGCCGCCTCGGCCTGCTCGCGGGCAAGGGCCGGGGTATTGTGGACAAAGGCGTTGAGCGCGCCGGCCGCCTCGATCGCGCCAAGGCAGGCCTCGGTCAGTTCGACCGCGGTGATCTCGCCCGCGCGCAGCCGGTCGCGGGCCTCGTGAATGGTGAGCGTGTTGAGATCGGTCATCATTCCACCACCTTCGGCACCGCAAAGAAGCCCTCGCGCGCATCCGGCGCATTGGCCAGGATCGCCGCCTGCTGGTCGCCCTCGGTCACCACGTCGGCCCGGCGCTTGAGGCGCATGGGGCTGACCGAGACCATGGGCTCGACCCCCTCGATATCGACCTCGTTGAGCTGTTCGATAAAGCCCAGGATGGCGGAAAATTCCTGCGCCAGCGCCGGCAGGTGGTCCTCCTCGACCCGGATCCGGGCCAGATGCGCCACTTTGCGGGCGGTCTCGATGTCGATGGACATGGCTTCCTCATCTGTCTTTTCGCTTGTCCGTTTAGCGCCGCCGCGCCACAGTGGCAAGGTATCAAGCAACAGGAGGCGGACCCATGAAAATCATCTGGCTGGGGCATTCGGGCTTTCGCATCGAGATCGAGGATCAGGTGCTGCTGATCGACCCGTGGCTGAGCGGCAACCCGATGTTCGACGAGGCCCGGCGCGAAGAGGCGGTGCTGGGCGCCACCCATGTGCTGGTCAGTCACGGCCATGGCGACCATTCCGGCGATGCGGTGGCCATCGCCGCCGAGCTGGGCGTGCCGGTGGTGGGGATTTACGACCTGATCAGCTGGTGGCAGGAAAAGCACGGTATCGAAGGCGTGGGCTTCAACAAGGGCGGCACGGTCAGCCTGGGCGCGGTCGAGGTGACCATGGTGGCGGCCAGCCATTCCTCCTCGGTCAGCGGGGCGGAGGGGCCGGTCTATGTCGGCACCGAAAGCGGCTTCATGATCCGGGGCGAGGGGCATGTGATCTATTTCTCCGGCGACACCGACATCATGGCCGACATGGAGTGGATGGGCGAGCTGCACGCGCCCGATATCGGCATCCTCTGCGCCGGTGGATACTTCACCATGGACATGTCCCGCGCCGCCTATGCGGCCCGGCGCTATTTCAACTTCCGCACGGTGATCCCGTGCCATTACCGCACCTTCCCGATCCTGGCGCAGTCGGCCGAGGTTCTGAGGGAAGGTCTGCCAGGGGTGGAGGTGGTCGAGCCGGAGGTGCTGCAGGCGATCGAGATTTGAGGCCTCCGGCGGGAGTATTTCGGGAAAGATGAAAGATGCGCTAGCGTCGGGCGGCGAAGAAGGCCTTGAGCAGGGCCTCGGATTCTCCGGCGCCGATGCCGTCATAGATTTCCGGCACATGGTGGCATTGCGGTTGTGAAAACACCCGCGCGCCATGGGCCACGCCGCCCGACTTGGGGTCGGCCGCGCCATAATAGAGCCGCCGGATGCGGGCAAAGGATATTGCCGCGGCGCACATCGGGCAGGGCTCCAGGGTCACGTAAAGGTCGTGCCCCGGCAGGCGGTCGGAGCCGGCCGCGGCACAGGCGGCGCGAATCGCCTCGATCTCGGCATGGGCGGTGGGGTCGTGCGCTTCCCGGCCGCGATTGCCGGCGCGCGCCACCACCTTGCCCTCGGGGCTGACCAGCACCGCCCCCACCGGCACTTCGCCGCGGGCGGCGGCGGCGCGGGCCTGATCAAGGGCCGCCTGCATATGCGAGGTAAACGGGCTCATGCCCCCGTCTGCCAAGGCTTTCCCTTTCATGCAAGGCCGCTTATGTGGGGGGCATGGAAAAACAAATGAAAAACGGCGACCGCATCGCCAAGGTGCTGGCGCGCGCCGGTATTGCCAGCCGCCGCGAGGCCGAGCGCATGATCGAAGCCGGGCGCATCCGCGTGAACGGGCGCGGGATCGACAGCCCCGCGCTCAACGTCACCGCCGCCGACAAGATCGAGGTGGACGGCAAGCCGCTGGCGGCGGCCGAGCCTGTGCGGCTGTGGCTCTATCACAAGCCCGCGGGCCTGGTCACCTCCGAGCGCGACGAAAAGGGCCGCCCGACCGTGTTTGCCGCCCTGCCCGCGCAATTGCCGCGGGTGATGAGCATCGGCCGGCTCGACCTGAACTCCGAGGGGCTGCTGCTGCTCACCAATGACGGCGCCATCAAGCGGCGGCTGGAACTGCCCAGCACCGGCTGGCTGCGCCGCTACCGGGTGCGGGTGCATGGCAAGCCGAGCGAGGAAATGCTGACCCCGCTGCGGCAAGGGATCACCGTGGAAGGCGAGCGTTTTCAACCGCTTGACGTAAAGATCGACCGTCAGCAGGGCGCCAATGCCTGGCTCAGCGTGGCCCTGCGCGAGGGGCGCAACCGCGAGATTCGCCGCGCCATGGAGGCGGTGGGGCTGAGCGTCAACCGGCTGATCCGGGTCAGCTATGGCCCGTTCAGGCTGGGCGATCTGAAGCGCGGCGAGGTGCAGGAAGTCCGCCCCCGCGTGGTGCGCGACCAGCTTGGCCTGGAGGCGCCGGGCGGCGACGGCGCGCATGGAACCGCCAAGGCAAAACCCCGTGGAAAACCCGCGGGAAAGGGGAAAAATCCGCGCAAACGCCCGCCGATCAAGCGCCGCTGAGCGCCCCGGCGGTCTCAGACCACCCGCTCGCCCCGCAAGGCCGGCAGGCCTACCCCGGCCGCGTCAAAACCACCATCCACCGCGATCACCTGCCCGGTCACATAGCTTGCCTTGTCGGAACACAGGAACAGCACCACATCGGCGATCTCCCGCTCGGTGCCGGAACGAGCCAGCGGGATCGCGTCGGTATAAGCCTTGAGGATCTCGGGGCTGTGCACGGCGGCGGCCAGCCTGGTGCGCACCGGGCCGGGGCAGACCGCATTGGCGCGGATGCCGCGCTCTCCCAACTCCACCGCCTGCTGCCGGGTCAGATGCGCCACCGCCGCCTTGGACGTGCCATAGGCCACCCGCAGGGTCGAGGCCCGCAGACCCGAGATCGAGGCGATATTGACAATGGCCCCGCCCTGGCGCGCCATCACCGGCGCAACTGCCTGAGAAACCAGGAAAACCCCGTCAAGATTGGTCTCCATCACCTCGCGCCACAGGGCAAAATCGGTGTCCTCGATCCGCTTGAAATCGGCCACCCCGGCATTGTTCACCAGCCCGTCGATGCGCCCGGACCAGGCCTCGACCTCCTCCAGCATCCGCGCCACCTGATCGGGCTGCGAGACATCCGCCACCACCGGCAACACCGGCGCCAGCCCCTGGGCCGCGCGCCCGAGCTCCGGCGCGTCGCGGTCCACCATCGCCACCTGCCAGCCCTCCTCCACGAACGCCCTGGCCGTGGCCAACCCGATCCCGCGCGCCGCCCCCGTCACGATTGCCGTTTTCATGCCCGTCCCTTTCATCTTTCCCCAAATACTCCCGCCGGAGGCCGATTTTTCGCAGAAAAATCCCCTAGGGCCTGTCCTCATTTACCTTGCGCCCCCGGTTTCGGTCATTTTCCGCCAGCG
>CAZPDV010000159.1:0-5071 GCA_964585355.1 uncultured Aliiroseovarius sp. | reverse complement strand
GCCTGCCAAAATGGGCACGCGCCGGGGGCACTAGGTAAATGAGGACAGGCCCTAAACCCACTTCGCCAGCGGCGGCAGGCTCATCAGCACCGCCTCGGGGTCATGGCCGGTGGCCAGCCCGAATTTGGTCCCGCGATCGTAAACCAGGTTGTATTCGGCATAAAGCCCGCGATGAATCAGCTGCGCGTCCTTGTCGGCCTCGTTCCAGGGGCTACGCATGCGCCGCTCGACCAGCGGCACGAAGGCGGGCAGAAATGCGGCGCCGACCGCCTGGGTGAAGGCAAAATCCGCCTGCCAGTCGCCGGTGTTCAGATCGTCATAGAAAATGCCGCCGACCCCGCGCGCGCGGCCCCGATGCGGCACGAAGAAATATTCGTCCGCCCAGGCCTTGAACCGCGGGTAATAATCCGGGTCATGGGCATCGCAGGCGGCCTGCATCCGGGCATGGAAATGCGCCGTATCCTCGGCATATTCGATACAGGGGTTGAGGTCCGCCCCGCCGCCGAACCACCAGGCGCCGGGGGTCCAGAACATGCGGGTATTCATGTGCACGGCCGGGGCATGCGGGTTCTGCATATGCGCCACCAGCGAAATCCCCGAAGCCCAGAATCGCGGATCCTCGGCCACGCCCGCCACCCCGCGCGCCGCCATCGAGGCCTGCGCCGCCTCGCCCAGCACCCCGTGCACGGTCGAGACATTGACGCCGACCTTCTCGAACACCCGGCCGCCACGCAGCACGCTCATCAGCCCGCCGCCGCCCGCGCCCCCCTCGCGCCGGGTCTCGCGCAATTCGAACCGCCCGGCAGGCTGCGCCCCCGGCCCGGCATCCTCCAGCGCCTCGAAACCGGCAACGATCCGGTCGCGCAGCTCGCGAAACCAGGCGCTGGCCCGTGCCTTTTCATCTTCCATTACCGCTTGCATCTTTCCCCCGTTCGCTTTTTGCTGAATCCGCGCCGTGGCAAGTTTCCTCCTATGCGACACGCGGCGCTTTGTACATGCTTCCCGCCGCGCTAGGCTGGTACGAACAAGGAGAATATCATGCGTTTGCCGACGACCCTGCTTTTTGCCACCCTCACGCTCGCGGCCTGTACCCTGAGCCCGCAACAGAAATGCCAGGCCAGCATCAACCGGGCCCTGGCCGACAATCGGGCCGAGATCGAGCGCTCCATGGAGGCCATTGACCGGGGCGTGGTTTTCGTGCCGGCACGGGATAATATCGGGGTCCGGTTCTGTCTGGGCAGTCAGGGCACGTTCGAGCTGTGCCTTTCCCAGCCGGAGGGCGTGCAGACCTTCGTCAAGCAGCGGATCGACCGCACGGCCGAGCAGGCCAAGCTCGACGCCCTGCTTCAGCGCCGCCAGGCGTTGCAGGCCGAACTGGCCCAATGTGCCGCCCTTCCCGACACCCCCCAGGGCTGAGCCCCCGCCGGCTCAGTGCAGCGGCGCCTGCACCACGTCCATCAGCGACCGGCCGCCATCCACGTTCACCACCTGCCCGGTGACGAAGCCGGCCCCGTCCGAGGCAAGGAACTGTGCCACCTCGGCCACCTCGGCGGCCCTGGCGATGCGCCCCAGCGGGGTCGCGGCCTCGATCGCGTCGCGCAATTGCGGGGTGGCGCGCAGCCCGTCGCGCAAGGAGGCGCTCATCACCGAGCCCAGCGCCACCGCGTTGACCCGGATCCGGTGCGGCGCCAGCGCCACCGCCAGCGACCGCGTTGCCTGATCCAGCGCCGCCGACGCGATGGAAAACCCCATCAGTTCCGGCCCGGTGCGGCTGGCGGCAATCGACGACAGGTTGACGATCGCGCCCAGGGTGTTCGGGCGCGCCTCCTCGTCCAGCGCCTCGGCCTGGCGGATCATCCTGAGCGCCACCTGCTGGCTCAGCCTGAGCCCGGCCAGAAGGTTCTGCTCCAGCAGAATTTCCAGCGACGTATCCTCGCAATCAAGCGGGTCGGTGGGCAGCACCTGCCGGCTGGCATTGACCAGGATATCCACCCGCTCATAGGCATCGACGCTGGCCGAAAGCAGGTTGGCAATGGTCAGCCGCTCGCGCAGGTCGCCGGCGAAATAGCGCAGCGCCCCGCCTTCTGCGGGCGGGTCGTCCTCGATGTTGGGATTTTCGCCAAACTCGGCGATCAGGCGTTCTTCGTCCCGGTCCACGCCCATGACATTGGCGCCCTGTTCGGCAAAATGGCGGGCAATGGCCAGCCCTACCCCATTGGCGGCACCGGTGACGATGGCGGTCTTGCCTGCGATGGAAAAGCTCATCTGGGTCTCCTGATTCCCCGGTTCTGCGGGCGATTATCGCAGGTTCCTGGCCCTTGGGCGAGGTGCCTGTGCGTGCAGCAGCTTGAAGCCCGGCAGGCCGGGCGTTTCGCTGACCTGGCGGAAATGCTCGGCTAGCGTCGCCTCATAGGGCAAATGCCGGTTGGCCACCAGCCACAGCTGCCCCCTGGGCGCCAGCATCCCGGCGGCGGCGCGGATGAAGGCCCGGCCCAGCTCCGGCGCGCCGGCGCGCGAGGTGTGGAAGGGCGGGTTTGTGATCACAAAATCCAGCCCCGCCCCCTGCCCCCATTGGCTGGCATCGGCCCAGTGGAAGGCGGCGCGCGGATCGGTGATGTTGCGCCGGGCGCAGGCCAGGGCGGTGTGGTCGGCCTCGATCAGGTCGAGATGGGTGACGCCGGGGCGCGCGAGGATGGCGCGCGCCAGAAAGCCCCAGCCCGCCCCCAGATCGGCACCGCGCCCGGCAAGCGTTTCCGGCAGGGCAGCGGCCAGCGCCTGCGAGCCCCGGTCGGGCGCATCGGCGGAAAACACCCCCGGCAGGGTGACAAAGCCGCCCGCCACCTGGCGCTCGACCGCGCGCCAGTCGGACAGGTCGCCGCCGGTGAACCAGGCCAGCTTGCCATGCGCCTTGGAAAAACTGCCGCCAAGCGAAACCCGGCCCTTCAGCGCCTTGAGCATGCCGGCGATGCCGTCGGTCTTCTGCCCGTCCACCATGACCAGCCCGCCGCCGGTCAGCTGTACCGCCCTGGCCACCAGCGCCCGGGCCTGATCCCTGGCACGTGGCAGGAACACCACCGCCGCGGCAAAGGTGCCGGAAATCTCGGGCGCCACGTCAAAGCCGCGCCGGGCCAGCGCCGCATGGGCCGGGAAAAACCCCTGTTCCAGCTTCAGCCGCGCCGGATCAAGCGCCGCCGGGGCAAAGGTCGCCGGCGGGTTCAGCACCGCGATGGCGCCCGTATCCGGCAGCGCCACGACGCCGCTTTCCAGCGCGTGGTTCAGGCGCGAATCCGGCACGGGGTCATTCTTTTTCCATGGTGCATTGCAGCGGGTGCTGATGCTCGCGCGCCGCCTGCATGACCTGGCTGACCTTGGTTTCGGCGATCTCGTGGCTGAACACGCCGACCACCGCCAGCCCCTTCTTGTGCACGGTCAGCATGACCTCGAAGGCCTGGGCGTGATCCATGCCGAAGAACCGCTCCAGCACCATGACGACGAACTCCATCGGCGTGAAATCATCGTTCAGAAGCAAGACCTTGTACATTGGCGGCCGCTGGGTACGGCTGCGGGTCTTGACCGCAAGATCGGTGTCGTTGCCGCCATCGTCGCCGCCGCCACCGCCGGGCTTGCCCTTGTCAGACATGACGACAGACATGAAGTTTTCGTTCGCGCGCACTCGACACCTATCCGCTTGCATTTCGGCCATTTCAGCCCGGACAATATAAACGCTTGAGCGCCCGTGAAAAGGGGGGCTTTGCCGGCATCGGTCGCTCGGGCGCAGTTTGGCCGGGCGGTGCCGGGGGGCGCGGGCGTTGCCACATTCCTGCCACAATTTCCGATTTCGTGGCGGCCGCCGGCGCGACCGCTATATCTTGGAGAAGCTTTGAGCTTGAACTACTTACATATCTGAAAATAAGTGCTTTTCCGATCTTTCACACCGTGTTAACCTTTGCCGAAAGCAGGACCGGCCACAAGAGCCGGCAGGCGTGAGGCAGAAAAGGTAGAGCGGCGTGAAGGCACGTCTTTGGCAGGCAGCCCGGATCGGGCTCTTTCTGATGGTGATGGGGTTTGCACTCACGGCGCGGCCGGTGATTGCCGTGGCCGCGCCCTATGCCGCCATGGTCATCGACGCGCGCACCGGCAAGGTGCTGCATTCGCGCAATGCCGATACCCGGCTGCACCCGGCCTCGCTGACCAAGATGATGACGCTCTACCTGACCTTTCAGGCGATCGAGCATGGCGACATTTCGCTTGATACCATGGTGACGATCTCGGCCAATGCCGCGGCCGAGCCGCCCTCGAAACTGGGCCTGCGCGCCGGGCAGAGGATCAAGCTGCGCTACCTGATCCGGGCCGCCGCGATCAAGTCGGCCAATGACGCGGCCACCGCCCTGGCCGAGGCCGTGGGCGGCAGCGAGGCCGCCTTTGTCGCCCGCATGAACCGCATGGCCAAGGCCATGGGCATGACCCGCACCACCTTCAAGAACGCCAATGGCCTGACCCGCTCGGGCCACCTGTCAACAGCGCGCGACATGACCACGCTGGGGCGGCACCTGCTCTATGATTTTCCGCAATATTACAACCTGTTCTCGCGCCGTTCCGCCGATGCCGGGGTGCGGGTGGTGAACAATACCAACCGCCGCTTTCTGGCCTCCTACAAGGGGGCGGACGGGATCAAGACCGGCTATACCGCCGCCGCCGGGTTCAACCTGGTGGCCTCGGCCAGGCGCGGCAACGAGCGGATCATCGCCACCGTGTTCGGTGGCCGCTCTACCGCCTCGCGCAATGCAAAGGTGGCCGAGCTTCTCGACCTGGGCTTTCGCCGGGCGCCCAGCAACGTGGCGCTGCGCCGGCCGCCGCTGCCGCCCTATTTCGGCAAGGGCGGGACAGGCCCGGAGCCCACCCGCCCGGCGGCGGGCCGGATCGTCCGCCCGGTCACCGCGGTCAGCACCAGCCCGCGCCCGGTGCCGCGCCCGACCAGCCCGGCCCCGGCACCGTCCGAGGCCTTGCTGGCGGCGATCGAGGACGGGGTGGACAACGTGGTGGAAACCGCGCTGGAGGAGCCGGCACCGGC
>CAZPDV010000158.1:0-5086 GCA_964585355.1 uncultured Aliiroseovarius sp. | reverse complement strand
CCCTAAAGCGCCTTGCGTGCGTTCAGCGCGGCGGTGATGGTGCCGTCGTCGAGATAGTCAAGCTCGCCCCCGATCGGCACCCCTTGCGCCAGCGATGTCACCTGACAGCGCCCGGCCAGGGTCTCGGCGATGTAATGGGCGGTGGTCTGGCCGTCGATGGTGGCGGGCAGGGCCAGGATCACCTCGGAGATGCCTTCCTCGCCAATCCGGCGCAGCAGCCGGGGGATGCCCAGTTCGTCCGGGCCGATGGCATCCAGCGCGCTGAGCGTGCCGCCCAGCACGTGATAGCGCCCCCTGAAGGCGCCGGCGCGCTCCATCGCCCACAGGTCGGCCACGTCCTCGACCACGCACAGGGTGCCGGTGGCGCGCTTTTCGCTGGCGCAGATCTCGCAGATATCCGAGGTGCCGATATTGCCGCAGGTCAGGCATTCGCGGGCATGAACCGCCACCTCGGCCATGGCATCGGCCATGGGGGCCAGCAGCAGCGCGCGCTTGCGGATCAGGTGCAGCACCGCGCGCCGGGCCGAGCGCGGCCCAAGGCCGGGCAGCTTGGCCATCAGCTCGATCAGAGCCTCGATTTCCGGCGCCGCGCTCACCCCGCCCGCCGGTTCAGAACGGCAGCTTCATGTCCGCCGGCAGGCCCAGCGCCTCGGTCAGCTTGGTCATTTCCTGCTTGCTCAGATCGGCGGCCTTGGCCTGGGCGTCCTTGATCGCGGCCAGGATCAGGTCCTCGACCACTTCCTTTTCGTCGGGGTTGAAGATGGACGGGTCGATCTCGAGCCCGGTCAGCACCCCCTTGGCGGTGGCCCGCGCCCGCACCAGGCCGGCGCCGCTTTCGCCGATCACCACGGTGTTGGCCAGCTCTTCCTGCAGCTCGGCCATCTTGGCCTGCATGTCGGTCGCGGCCTTCATCATCTTGGCCATGTCGCCCAGTCCACCCAGGCCGCCCAGTCCTTTCAGCATCTCACTCTCCTGCTTGCAACACCTGCCCCTAGATACGGTCGCGGCCGGGCGGGTACAAGCCGGGGCGTGGCCATTTTCGCCAAATCCGCTGGATTGCCTGAAATGAAAGGTGCAGTATCGCGCACAGACCGACGCCATGGGAATATGCCCTGAATTGCACGGGATCAGGAGGTTCACATGCCAACACGCAGGAATTTTCTGGGTCAGTCAGCGGCGTTTCTGGCCCTGTCCCCGGCCCTGACCCCTGACAGCGCCTTTGCCGGGGCGGGGCTGGTGCCGGACGCGCCGGGGGATCAGAGCGCGGCGCTGCAACAGGCGCTGGAGGACGCCACGGCGGCCGGGCGGGCGTTGCGCCTGCCGCCGGGCACCTTTCGCGTCGGCGATCTGTGGTTGCCGGAAGGGGCGGTGCTTGCCGGGGCGCCGGGCACGGTGCTTCAGGCCGTGGGCAAGGCGCCGATCCTGACCATTGACGGGGCTGGTGACGGGGCCAGCGCGCCGCGGGTCACGGGCCTGACCTTTCGCGGCACCGACGCGGTGTCCGAAACCGGGCTGGTCGAGGTTACCGACTGCCCGGCGCTGCTGCTTGAGCACTGCCGTTTTACCGGCACCGGCGGGCGCGGGCTGGTGCTGTTGCGGGCGGGCGGGCAGGTCCTGGGCAACCGCTTCGACGGCTGCCGGGGGGCGGCGATCGCGGCGCTGGAGGCCACCGGGCTCAGGGTCGAGGGCAACCTGATCGAGGCATGCGACAACCTTGGCATCTATGTCGCGCGCGAGACCCCCGGCCCCGACGGCAGCATCATCCGCGGCAACCGCATCCGCACCATCCGCTGGGGCGAGGGCGGCGACGGCCCCAATGGCAACGGCATCAACGTGTTTCGCGCCGAAGGGGTGATCGTCGCCGGCAACGTGATCGACGACTGCGCCTTTTCCGCCATCCGCCTCAATGCCACCCGCAACGCGATCGTGCGCGGCAATCTGTGCAGCCGCTGCCAGGAGGTGGCGATCTTTTCCGAATTCGGCTTTTCCGGCTCGGTGATTGCCGACAACATCATCGACGGGGCGGCCACCGGCATTTCCATCACCAATTTCGACTCCGGCGGCCACCTGGCCACCTGCAGCGGCAATATCGTGCGCAACATCCTCGAGCGCAGCCCGACCAACCCGGAAACCACCCCGGTCGGGATCAGCGCCGAGGCCGATACGCTCCTGTCCGGCAACCTGGTGGAAAACGTGCCGGGCGTCGGGCTGGCGCTGGGCTGGGGGCCGTATCTGCGCAATGTTTCGGCCACCGGCAACGTGCTGCGCGATTGCCGGATCGGGATCGGGGTGAGCGTGGTCGAAGGCGTGGGGGCGACGCTGGTGGCCGAGAACCTGGTGGATGTGCCGGTCGGCGGCGACGGCATTGCCGGCATGGAGTGGGATCAGGTGGTGGCGCGCGATCTGGTCGGGCAGGCGGGCGCCTATCCGTTCCTGACCCTCACCGGCAACCGGGTGGAAGCGGGCGGATAGGGCAGGGGCCGGCCCCGCCGCCGCTCAGCCCTCTTCGAACGGGTCCCATTCCTCCTCGACCGCAGGCAGGGCCTCCTCGGCGGCGCTGGCGGCGATGTCCTCGGGGCTGCGCACGCTGTCGATACGGGCGCCGGGAAAGGCGGCGAGGGCGGCCTGCACCAACGGATGCTCCATCGCCGCGGCCCTGAGCGCCTGCGCCGCGCTGTCGCGGGTTTCGGCGATGGTGGGCGCGCTGCAGCCATTGACCAGCGTCACCCCCCAGCGCAGGCCGGTCCAGCCCTGCAGGCGTTGCGCCAGCCGCTGGGCCAGGTCGGCCGGCGCGGCTTCGGTGGCGGTGAACTCGATCCGGCCGGGGGCATAGGCGGCCAGGCGCAGGCCGGTTTCCACCTCGACCAGAAGCTGCACGTCGCGCCGCGCCCGGATCAGCTCGATGACATCCTCAAAACGGGCATATTGGGCCAGCGCGCTCTCGGGCGCCTCGGCGGTGGCCAGGCTGGCCGAGGGGGCATTGCCGCTTGTGCTGCCGCTTGTGCTGCCGCTTGCCGGGGCCGGGCGCATCGCGGCACCCCCCCCGCCCGCCGCGGGCGTGCCGGCGTCCCCGCCGCCGGGCGAGGCCGGAGGGCCGGGCGGCGGCGCATCGTTGAGCTTGCGCACCAGTTCCTCGGGGGTGGGCAGGTCGGCCACATGGGTCAGGCGGATCACCGCCATTTCCGCCGCCATCATCGCATTGGGGGCGGCGGCCACCTCCTCCAGCGCCACCAGCAGCATCTGCCACATCCGGCTCAGCACCCGCATCGGCAGGCGCTCGGCAAAACCCTGCCCGCGGGCGCGCTCATCGGGCGCAATGGTCGGGTCGTCGGCGGCTTCGGGGGTGATCTTGATGACGCTGATCCAGTGGCTGATCTCGGCCAGGTCGCGCAGCACCGCCATCGGGTCGGCGCCGTCGGAATATTGCGCGCCCAGCTCGGCCAGGGCGGCCGCGGTATCGCCGCGCATGATCATGTCGAACAGGTCCAGCACCCGCCCCCGGTCGGCCAGCCCCAGCATGGCGCGCACCTGCTGGGCGCTGGTTTCGCCGGCGCCGTGGCTGATCGCCTGATCCAGCAGCGACTGGGCATCGCGGGCCGAGCCTTCGGCGGCGCGGGTGATCAGCGCCAGCGCGTCCTCGGAAATCTCGGCCTTTTCCGCATCGGCGATGCGCCGCAGCATGGCCATCATGTCCTCGGGCTCGATCCGGCGCAGGTCGAACCGCTGACAGCGGCTCAGCACGGTCACCGGCACCTTGCGGATCTCGGTGGTGGCAAAGATGAACTTCACATGCGCCGGCGGCTCCTCGAGGGTCTTGAGCAGCGCATTGAAGGCCGAGGTGGACAGCATGTGCACCTCGTCGATGATATAGACCTTGTAGCGCGCCGAAGCGGGCGCATAGGAAACCGAGTTGATGATCGCCTCGCGGATATTGTCCACCCCGGTATTGGAGGCCGCATCCATCTCGATCACGTCCACATGCCGGCCCTGCATGATCGCGGTGCAGTGCTCGCAGCTGCCGCAGGGCTCGGTGGTGGGGCCGCCGGTGCCGTCCGGCCCGACGCAGTTGAGCCCCTTGGCGATGATCCGCGCCGTGGTGGTTTTGCCGACCCCGCGAATCCCGGTCATGATGAAGGCCTGGGCGATGCGGTCGGCCTCGAAGGCGTTTTTCAGGGTGCGGACCATGGCCTCCTGCCCAACCAGGTCGGCAAAGGTCTCGGGCCGGTACTTGCGGGCAAGAACCTGATAGGCTTTTTCGTCGGTCTCGGTCATGCTGGCCCCTGAATCGTGTTGCCCCAGCCTAAAGCCACAGGCCGGGCGCGTCCACCGGAGAGAGGCAGCAGCGATGGCGGATTTTTCGATTGCGACCCTGGCGGCGGGCGGCGGGGTGCTGGGCATCGCGCCGATGCCGGGGCGGGGGGGCGCGCTGGCGGCGGACCTGCGCGTGCTGGCGACGTGGCGGCCGGGGCTGGTACTGTCGCTGACCCGGCGGGCGCGGACCGCGGCGCTGGGGGCGGCATTGGCCGAGGCAGGGATTGCCTGGCGGCATTTCCCGGTGGCGGATTTCGGGGTGCCGGCGCCGGACGCGCCCTGGGCGCCGTTGTCAGAGGCGGCGCGGGCGGTGCTGGCCGGGCGCGGCCGGGTGCTGGTCCATTGCGCCGGGGGCTGTGGCCGCTCGGGCATGGTGGCGCTGCGGCTGATGGTCGAGAGCGGCGAGGCGCCACAGGCGGCCCTGACCCGCCTGCGCGCGGCGCGCCCCTGCGCGGTCGAGACCGCGGCGCAACAGGCATGGGCCTTTGCCGGGGCGCCGGGCTGAGGCGGTGCGCGCCGGCGCAGAGTTCTGCGTCCCACACATGGCTGGGGGGGTGAGAGGTTGGACAACGACCCAAGCGGGGCTCGTTACGGCTGCTTCCTTCCGGATCTGACCGGGTTGGCGAGGCGCTCGCCCGCGCCAACCTCTCGCCGCTCATATAGGCCGGGCGCCGGCCGTTGGCAAGGGCTGGCGAACGCCGCGATCGAAAGGTCTCATCACCGGGAATGCCGGGGCAAGGACAGGCCCTACAGCCGCAGATCGAAAAGCTGATAG
>CAZPDV010000157.1:0-5090 GCA_964585355.1 uncultured Aliiroseovarius sp. | reverse complement strand
GCCGAGACATAGCTTTGCTCGGTCACCTCGTTGAATTGGGTGCGGCTGAGATCCTCATGCGTGAAGGCCTGCACCGTCTGCACCGACAGCAGCGCCTCGGAGGCCTTGCCCGAGCTTTCCGCGATCCAGTCCTGGTTCTCGCGCCCCAGCTTGCGCAGGCGCCGGCCCAGCACCACGATCGGCACGACCACCACCGGCACGATCAGCAGGACCAGCCCGGTCAGCTTGGGCGAGGTATAGAGCATCATTGCCAGCCCACCGACAAAGATCAGCATGTTGCGCAGCGCCACCGAAACCGACGAGCCGATCACCGACAGGATAAGCGTGGTGTCGGTGGTGATTCGGCTCAGTACCTCGCCGGTCATGATCCGCTCGAAAAACGCCGGGCTCATGGAAATGACGCGGGCGAACACCGCCTCGCGAATATCGGCCACCACCCGCTCGCCCAGCCGGGTCACAAGGTAATACCGAAGCCCGGTGCCCAGCGCCAGGGCAAGCGCAATCGCCAGCGCCGCCAGAAAATAGCCATCAATGATGTCGATCGTGGCGGTGGAAAAGCCATCGACCACCTGCCGCACCGCCAGCGGCATGATCAGCGAGATCGACGCGGTGATCACCAGCGCCACAAAGGCCGCCAGCATCAGCCAGCGATAGGGGCGGATGAACGGCCACAGCCCGGCGAGGGCGCCGATTCGCCTGGATTTTTCCCGTTCTTCCGGCAGGTCTGTGGTGGATGTGCGGGCCATGGTACTCTCCTGTACGCGTCAGGCACACATCTATGCCTGCCGTGCCGAGTCTGCAAGAGAACCCCGTTGTTGCAACGCAGCATGGCGGACCGAGCGGCAACAGGCCCGACCATTTCGGGCGCGGACCAGATTCTTGCGCGGGCATGTCCGGCGCGGGTCCTGGGCCGGGGGGATGCGGGGGGGGATGGTGGAGCCTAGGGGGATCGAACCCCTGACCTCTTGCATGCCATGCAAGCGCTCTCCCAGCTGAGCTAAGGCCCCATCGCGGCGCGGTTGCGCCTGCTCGCGGTGTTTAGGCAATGCGCCACGGCAGTTCAAGCAAAAAAACGCGCGCTGGCCGGGTTGCACGCATGGGCTGTTTGCAGGCAGTATCGGCGCGGGCAATCGGGCCCGGAAAGCGGGCGGGGATGGACAGCAAGACCACCGAAGAATGCGACGTTCTGATCGTTGGCGGCGGTCCGGCCGGGCTGTCGGTGGCGGCCGCGCTGCCGGATGACGTGACCAGCATCGTCGTGCACCAGGACCGCGAAATCGGCCTGCCGGTGCGCACCAGCGGCGGCTCGTTCCTTGCAGATGTTCAGCGGCTGGGCATTCCGCCCGACCTCTATCAGGTCATTTCCCGCTGCGAGGCCTATGCCGACGACGTGCATGTGACCCTGCCGCTCAAGGGGCATACCCTGGTCATCCTGGCGGTGACCCGGCTCTATCGCTGGCTGGCGGCGCAGTCCGACCACAAGGCGCGCGAGATGTGGCTGGGGCACAAGTTTGTCGGTGCCAGCCGCCTGCCGGACGGGCGCATCCTGGCCAATATCCGCGACCGCGACGGGGCCATGCGCGCGGTGCGGGCGCGTTTCGTGGTCGATGCCTCGGGCTGGCATCTGGCGGTGCTCAAGGCGCTGGGCCTGCGCACCCCGCCCCAGCGGCGCGGCATCGGGATCGAATATGAATACCCCCTGGGCAGGAATGCCCCGGACCGCTGTTTCCTGTTTGTCGGCGATTCGGTGCCGGCGGGCTATGGCTGGGGCTTTCCCACGCCTGAGGGCACGTTTCGGCTGGGGGTCGGCGTGCTCTCGCCCGACACCGATGCCTCGCCCCGCGCCCTGATCGACGCGCTGCTGGCCGGTGGGGCGGCCGAGCGTTTCGGCATCGAGCTGAGCGGGCCGCGCCATGTCAATGGCGGCATTCTGCCCTCGGTGCCCTATGACCCGAAACTGGTTTTCGGCAATGTGATCCGGGTCGGCGACAGCGCCAATTTCGCCACGCCCACGGTTGGCGAGGGCATCCGCATCTGCATCGAGTTCGGCCGCGAGCTGGGCCAGGCGCTGGGCATATCGGTCAGGACCGGGCGCCGCTGGCCGCTCTGGCGCTATGAATGGCGCTGTCGCCGCCGGCTGCAGCGCGACTACCGGCTGGGCTTCGCCATGAACCGGCGCATTGCCACCTATACGCCCGCGCAATGGCGCGCCTCGATCGAACGCCTCGGGCGGACCAACCCGGACGCGGTTGCCGCCGTGCTGCGCAGCGAATTCCCCGTCGGCAAAATTGCCCGCATGGCCTGGAACGGCCTGAAACGCCGGGCGCGGGCGCGGCTTCCGGGAATGGGAAATTCGCAAAACCGGCGTCGCTGAACAGCCCCCACCTGGTCGCTCCCGCTTGCCGGCCAAAACAAAGCGCCCGCCCAGTCAGGACGGGCGCGGGCTTCGGGAAAGCCGCCGAGGCAGGCTCTGACGCCGGCTCAGCGACCGGCATCACACCATTTCAGCCGTCATCATCACTGGGCGTGGCAACGTCCGCGATCGCTTCCAGCGGCACGCTGTCATCGTCGTCATCGTCCAGCACGTCGTCGGCCAGATCGACATCCGCGGCGTCGTCTTCCAGCACCACGTCGTCTTCCAGCACCACATCGACATCATCCACGACCTTCTTGTCCTCGGAAGCCTTGTCGGCCTTGTCGGCCAGCATGTTGCGGCTTCCCTTCCCGGTATCGGGATTGACCACTTCGCCCGAATAGGGGCTGATGATCGGATCGCGATTCAGGTCATAAAACCGTTTGCCGGTTGTCGGGCAGACACGTTTGACGCCCCATTCTTCCTTGGGCATGGTTAACCCCTTTTCAAGCTCGTGCAATCATGCGAAATCTGGCGCCAAGTGCCACAGCTTGGGCGGGGTGTCAAAGGCTTTTGGCAAGAAACCGCAGGCATGGGCGCGCGCGGGGGGAATGATGAAACAGCTGATCCTGCCGGGAGAGCCGCCGGTCACGGTGCGCCTGCGCGTCTCGGCCCGGGCCCGGCGCCTGTCGCTCAGGGTGTCGCGGCTTGATGGCACCGTCAGCCTGACCCTGCCGCGCGGGGTGCGCCTGGGCGAGGCCCGGCGCTTTCTGCAAGAGCGCGAAGCATGGCTTCGCCGCCACCTGGCCGCCACCCCGGCCCCGATCCGCCCCATGCCGGGGGACGAGGTGCCGGTGGCGGGCCGGCCGCACCGGCTGGTGGTCGGGGGCGGCCGGGCGGCGCGGCTGGGCGACGGGATCATCACCCTGCCCGCCAGTGCGCCGGAAAAGACCGGCCCCCGCGTTGCCGCCCTGCTCAAGCTGCTGGCGCGCGAACGCCTCCTGCAGGCCTCCACCCGCCATGCCCAGGCGCTGGGGCGCAGCTTCACCGGCCTGACCCTGCGCGATACCCGCTCGCGCTGGGGGTCGTGTTCATCCGAGGGGCGGCTGATGTATTCCTGGCGGCTGGTGATGGCGCCGCCGGATGTGCTCGATTATGTCGCCGCCCACGAAGTGGCGCATCTGGCGCATATGGACCACTCCTCGGCGTTCTGGGCCACGGTCGAACGGTTGCGGCCCGACTATCGCCCGCACCGCGCCTGGTTGCGCAAGAATGGCGCCGGCCTGCATGCCTATCGCTTCCACGATTGACCTTTGCCGGATTTGTGATCACAATCACCCCATGAGCACGCCCCGCCCTGCCCCCGATAGCTCAGGCTCGGCCCATGACCGGGTCTATCGCGCCCTGCGCACCCGGATCATGCATGGCGAAATCGCCCCCGGCACCGCCCTGACCCTGCGCGGGGTCGGACGCGAATTCGGCGTCTCGATGACCCCGGCCCGCGAGGCCGTGCGCCGGCTCACCGCCGAAGGGGCGCTGACCCTGTCGCTGTCGGGCCGCATCTCGACCCCGGAGCTGAGCAACGAGCGCATCGAGGAACTGGCCGCCCTGCGCGGCCTGCTTGAGCCCGAGCTTGCCGCCCGCGCCCTGCCGCGCGCCCATATGGCGCTGATCGACCGGCTGCGCGCCATCAATGCGCGGGTCTCCGAATGCGTCGCCAAGCAGGATCCGGTGTGCTACCTGCGCACCAATCTGGAATTTCACCGCATGATCTATCTGCGCGCCCAGGCGCCGGCCATGCTGGCGCTGACCGAAACCGTCTGGCTGCAACTGGGCCCGACCATGCGCGCCCTTTACCAATCCCGCCACCGCACCGACCTGCAGCGCCACCACCGCGCCATCCTCGCCGCCCTCGCCACCGGCGACGAGCCGGCGCTGCGCCTTGCCGTGCGCACCGATGTGACCCAGGGGCTGAAAATGCTGGTGGGTTAGGCCCGAACCGCGCCGGACCGGCGCCTGCGAAACGGGCGCAGGAGCAGCGCCAGCAGCAGGCTCACCAAGACCCAGCCCCCGGCAAAACCGATCCCGGCAAAGGTCAGCCCGTCCAGCGTCACCGGCATGGCCGGGCGAAACTCCTCCCAGGTGCGCCGGGCCAGATCGACATCGCGAAAATGCCACACCCGCATCAGCCGGGTCAGGGGGGTGGTGCCTGCCAGCACCTGATAATCCGCCTCCAGCCGCTCGTGCCGGGCAATGCTGGCCGCCATGTTGTCGCGCAGATCATCGGTGAAAGCGGTGCCGCCGATCTGCGCCAGCGCCTCGTCCCGGCTCAGCCCGGAAGCCTGCGCGGTCAGGTCGAACGCCGCCGTCATCAGCCGCAATTCGTCCACCGCGCCCGACAGGCGTTGCAGATATTGCTGCGAAAACTCGGGAAATTGCGACAGCGCCACCGCGCCCGCAATTCCGCCGGCCATGGCCAGGGTCCGGATCACCTGTATCCCCTTTTCGGGCTGCTCTTTTGGGGGCAATTCTGCCTCAGCCCCACCTCCCCGGTCAAGGGCCGGGCAAAACGGCGGCCAAAACATGCCCGCCTGCTTTCATCTATTCAGCCGGCCCGAAGCCGGGGCCATAACGCAATCAGGCGGTGGGGTGATACCGTGCCAAGGCTGCTGTGCCGGGGGGATGGCTGGGGTGGTAGGATTCGAACCTACGATACACGGTACCAAAAACCGCTGCC
>CAZPDV010000156.1:0-5111 GCA_964585355.1 uncultured Aliiroseovarius sp. | reverse complement strand
CTAACCCCATAATATGGCCAAAATCGGGCAATCCGGGGGGCGGTCGGTTTTCCGGCCTGCGGTCAGAGGCCGAAGCTTGCATAGGGCAGAAACCGCACCGCGTCGCCGGGGCGGATTTCCTGTGCCGGTTCGCTCAATTCCACCAGCCCGTCGGCCCAGCTCAGCCCGGAAATGCGCCCGGAGCCTTCCGAGGCAAACACCTCGACGCGGCCCGCTTCGGTCATGCGCGCGCGCAGATATTCCCGCCGCCCGGCCTTTTTCGACTTGGAGAATGCCGCCGGCACCTCGAAGCCCACCGGGGTCAGCCAGCCGGCTCCGGCCATCTTGCCAAGGGTCGGCCGGGCAAAGATCAGCGCCGTGACCAGCGCCGCCACCGGGTTGCCCGGCAGGCCAAAGACCGGCACCCCGTTCCACATGGCCAGCACCAGCGGCCGGCCGGGTTTGAGCGCCACCCGCCAGGTGGTCAGACTTCCCTCTTCGGACAAGAGCGCCGAAACATGGTCCTCGTCCCCGGCCGAGGCGCCGCCGGAAGTCAGGATCACATCGACCTTGCCCAGGGCCTCGTCAAGCCGCTGGCGCAGCGCCTCGCGCGCGTCGTGTACATGGCCCAGATCCACCGGCGCGTGCCCCCAGCGTTCGGCCAGGGTCAGCAGCATCGGCCGGTTGGCATCATAGGTGGCGGCGGGGGCCAGCGTGCTGCCGGGCTCCACGATTTCGTCGCCGGTGGACAGCACGCCCACGCGCAGGCGCTGGCGCACCTCGACCCGGGCAAGCCCCAGCCCGGACAGAAGCGCGATGTCCGGCGGGCGGATCACCTGGCCCGCCGGCAGGGCCAGCGCCCCGGCCGCCACATCCTCGCCGGCTTCGCGGGTATTGGCGCCGGGTTTGATGCCGGGGCCGAAGGCGACGCGGCCTTCTTTGACCTCCACATCCTCCTGCATCACCACGGTATCGACGCCATCCGGCAGCAGCGCGCCGGTCAGGATGCGGATGGCGTGGCCCGGTGGCACGGTGCCGGCAAAGGGCGCGCCGGCTGCCGCCCGGCCCTCGACCAGCGGCAGGCGCGGCGCCCCGTCAGGCAGGTCGGCAAAGGCAAAGCCATAGCCATCCACCGCCGCATTGGCGCCTGGCGGATTGGCGCGCCGGGCCATGTGATCGCGCGCCAGCACCCGGCCCAGCGCCTGGCCCACCGCGATTTCTTCGCTGCCGGTGACCGGGGCGACCGCCGCGCGCAGGTGGTTCAGGGCCTGGTCCACCGGGGTCCAGTCAACCCCGGGCGGCAGGGCAAAGCAGTCGTCCCTGAGCTTGCCTGCCTGCGCCGTTTCCGGCCGGGCCTCCCCCGCCAGCCCGGTTTCGCGCAGGATGAAATCGGCAATGGCGGCGGTGTCGTCCAGGTGAAAGACCGGCAGGCCCGTCCCGGCCGCCTCGACCTGTTCGACCACATCGGTGGCGATGGCCCGAACGGTGGGGTCCTGCGGCGCGATCAGGCTGCGGCCGGGGGTGTTGCGAAACACCTCGACCTTGGGGTGGCTGTCACGCTTGTAACCTTCCACCAGCACCAGGTCGCAGGGCGCGAGCTTGGCCAGAAGCGCCTCGGCCGGGGGTTCCGGCCTGTCGCCCAGCTCGTGCATCAAGGCCCAGCGGGCGCGGCTTGCCAGCAGCACCTCGCGGGCGCCGGCCTTGCGGTGGCGAAAGCTGTCCTTGCCCTCCTGATCCACGTCGAACACATGGTGGGCATGCTTCATGGTCGAAACCGCGAAACCGCGCCCGGTGATCTCGGCCACCAGCCGCTCCATCAGCCCGGTCTTGCCGGCATTCTTCCAGCCGATGATGCCATAAATCTGCATGCTACGCGCCTTTCAGCAGGGCCTCGGCCCGGGGCAGGTCTTCGGGCCGGTTGATGTTGAAAAAGGGGTCGAAGGGGGTGGCGGGAAAGGCGGCGGTGGCGGCGCCGTGGCGGTCGGTCCAGTCGAGGATCTTGCGCAACCCGCCGCCGAGTGCTGCGCGCAGGTCGTCGCGCAGGGCCACCGGCCACAGGCCGAAGGTGGGGTGCAGGCGCGGCGGGTTGCCCGAGGCGGCAAGGGCAATGGGCCGATCTTCGCGCTCGGCCGCCAGGAGCAGCCGCGGCACCAGGTCGGGCGGCAGAAACGGCGTGTCGGCGGCGGCGGAAACCACGTGGCTGGCGCCCCGCTCCGCCGCCCAGTCCAGCCCCGCCAGCACCCCCGCCAGCGGGCCGACAAAGCCGGGGATGCTGTCGGGAAGCACCGGCAGGTCCAGCCCGAAGCGGGCAGGCGCGCCATTGGCATTGAGCGCGAGGCCGGCCACCTGTGGCGACAGCCGGGCAATCACATGCGACAGCAGGCTGCCCTCGCCCAGCGGCAACAGCGCCTTGTCGCCGCCGCCCATGCGCCGCGCCTGCCCGCCGGCCAGGATGATGCCCAGCGGTGCCTTCATCGGCTGCGGCTCTTGTCGGCGGTACGCGGTGCGGCGTCGCGGATCAGCCGCTCCTCGCCGGCCAGACAGACAAAGCGCTCGCCCCGCAGGCGGCCGATCAGGGTCAGGCCGACCTTTTGCGCGATCTCCACCCCCCAGGCGGTAAAGCCCGAGCGCGAGGCCAGGATCGGGATGCCCATCAGCGCGGTCTTGATTACCATTTCCGAGGTCAGCCGCCCGGTCGTGTACAGGATCTTGTCCTCGGCCGGGACATGCTTCGAGAACATCCAGCCGGCCACCTTGTCCACCGCGTTATGGCGCCCCACATCTTCCATGTAGACCAGCGGCCGGTCCTCGTGGCACAGCACCGTGCCATGGATCGCCCCGGCTTCCAGATACAGGCTGGGGGTGCGGTTGATCTTGTGCGCCAGCGCGTAAAGCCAGCTGGTGCGCAGGGGCGCCGGCGGCAGGGTGAGCCCGTCAAGCCCCTCCATCATGTCGCCGAACACCGTGCCCACGGCACAGCCCGAGGTGCGGGTCTTTTTTTCGAGCTTGTCCTCGAAGCTGGTGCGGCTTTTGGTGCGCACGATCACGGTTTCGGTCTCGGCATCGAAATCGACGCCGGTCACGTCCTCGGCATCGCGCAGCATGCCCTGGTTGCGCAGGAATCCCAGCGCCAGGTATTCGGGATAATCGCCGATGGTCATGGCGGTGACGATCTCGCGCGAATTGAGCCAGATGGTCAGCGGGCGCTCCTCGACCACCCGGATCTCGACCGGCTGTCCGGTCTGGTCATGGCCGGTGACGGCGCGGGTCAGCCGCCCGGCGCCGGGGCTGGGCCGTAACAGGTACGAGCCGGGAGCGGGTTGTTTTGACAATTGCATCTTCCCCAGGTTGCGCCTAAGCGGGTGGAACATAATCTAGAGACCCTCATGGCCGCGTCCAGTCCAAAATCAACCTATCTGCATGGCGTCCTTGACGGGGCGCCTTTCGTGCTGGTGGTGGTGCCGTTTGCGGCGCTGTTCGGGGTGGTGGCGAACGAGGCCGGGCTGAAACTGGTCGAGATCATGGGGTTTTCGGTGCTGGTCATTGCCGGCGCGGCGCAGTTTACCGCGGTGCAGCTGATGCGCGACGGGGCGCCGGTGCTGGTCGTGCTGGCCACCGCGCTGGCGGTCAATCTGCGCATGGCGATGTACTCGGCCTCGCTGGCGCCCTATCTGGGCCGGGCGCGGTTGTGGCAGCGGGCGCTGGTGGCCTATTTGCTGGTGGATCAGTCCTATTTGCTGGCGGTCAGCCGCTATGAGGCACGGCCGGAAATGCCAATGGCACAGAAGCTGGCCTATTTCTTTGGGGTGGTGACCCCGGTGGCGCCGGCCTGGTATGGGGCGACCTTTGCCGGCGCGGTGCTGGGGGCGGCGATTCCGCCGGAATTTGCCCTGGATTTCGGCCTGCCGATCACCTTTCTGGCGATGATCGCGCCGATGCTGCGCACGCTGGCGCATGTGGCGGCGGCGGCGAGCTCGGTGGTGGCGGCGCTGGCGCTGGCCTGGATGCCCTATGGCACCGGCCTGCTGGTAGCGGCGCTGCTGGCCATGGCGGTCGGGGCCGAGGTCGAGCGCCGGATGCAGGGGCGGCGGGCATGAACATGGCGGGCACGACGATCTGGGGGATCATCCTGGCGCTGGCGCTGGGCACCTACCTGATCCGGTTTTCCTTTCTGGGCCTGATCGGAGACCGCAAGATGCCGGAATGGGTGCTTCGGCACCTGCGCTATACGCCGGTGGCGGTGCTGCCGGGGCTGGTGGCGCCGCTGGTGCTGTGGCCGGCTGCCACCGGCGGCGCGCCCGACCCGGCGCGGCTGATGGCGGCAATGGTGACGCTGGCGGTCGGGGTGCTGTGGAAAAACGTGCTGGCGGCGATCCTGGCCGGCGGCGGCACGCTTTACCTGATGTTGTGGCTTCTGGGCTGAGGGCTTCCGCCGGACCTGCCCGTGCCGGATGCGCTCAGATCCCCCTGGTCAGGATATAACCGTTCTCTTCGGGGTCATCGTCATAGAAGGTCTGGGTGGTGACGCCGGGCAGGCGGCCAAAGGCCTCCATGGCCTTCTTGGGGAAGAAGGTGCTCGGGATCGACTCGAAGCCCGGCAACTGGCGCAGGATGTCGGTGATCGACTTGGTGCAGAACGCCTTGGGCACCGCGCCATAGGCCTCGACCAGCCGGATCGCCTGTTCGGCCACTTCCGGGCTGACCACCAGATCCTGGCGCACCACGTGATGGGTGATGCGGGCGTGATAGTCGATATAGAAATCCACCACCGCCGGGGTGATGCCGTAATGGACATCGTTGCGCTCGGGAATGTTGGGGTGCTGAAAGGTGCCGGCCGGGTCGAACAACACCCGCTGCGACCCGTTGATCATCAGCCCCAGATGCGCCCCCGCGCCCGAGCGGTTGGAAATCACCGTGAACAGGGTCAGGGTCGGCGGCCCGTCATGCACATACCGCTTGGCGGCCACGAAATCGTCCGGGGCCCATTTGCTCTGGGCGCCACAGGCGGCAAGAAACAGAAGCGCGGCCAGTGACAGGAAAATGCGCGGCATATGTGGCCCCTTGCGAAAATAAGTGCTGAAATCAGCCGTTGAAAATGGCCAGCAGGACCAGGAAGATCGCCACGGCGATGG
>CAZPDV010000155.1:0-5138 GCA_964585355.1 uncultured Aliiroseovarius sp. | reverse complement strand
AGCCCGGCCTTGCCGCTGTTCCGGTCCCAATCCGCCTGCCACTCGGCCGGGAGCAGCGCCGGATCCTCCATGAACAGCGCGAACAGGTCTTCCACCACCTGGCTGACCTCCTCGCGCATCACCACCACCGAGGGCGCGCGGTACATGCGGGTGAACAGAAAGCCGCGAATCTGCTTCAGGTCCAGCCACAGCGCCTCGGAAAAGCGGATCACCGGGCGCCCCAGTTCGCGCACCGCCTGGGCCGAGCCGGGATCGGCCGCCGCCAGCAGCCCCTGCGAGGTGGTCAGCACGTCCTCGACCATGACCCCGAACACCCGGCGCAGCGCCTCGTGGCGCCGCCTGCCCGCCTCCAGCCCCGGCCAGCGCGCATCCACCTCGGCAAAGGCCGGCCCGACGATCGGCAGCGCCCGCAAGTCGTCCACCTCGAACAGGCCGGCGCGCAGCCCGTCATGCAGGTCGTGGTTGTTATAGGCAATGTCATCGGCCAGCGCCGCCACCTGTGCCTCGGCGCTGGCATGGCTGTCCAGCTCCAGGTCGTGCCGGGCCACATATTCGGCCAGGGCAAAGGGCAGCGGGCCCGCCACCGGCCCGTTATGCTTGGCGATCCCCTCAAGCGTCTCCCAGGTCAGGTTGAGCCCGTCCCATTCGGCATAGTGGCGCTCCAGCGCGGTGACGATCTTGACCGCCTGGGCGTTATGGTCAAAGCCGCCATAGGGGGCCATCAGCCGGTCCAGCGTATCCTCTCCGGTATGGCCAAAGGGCGGATGCCCCAGGTCATGTGCCAGGGCCACCGCCTCGGTCAGGTGCTCATTGAGGCCAAGCACCCCGGCAATGGTGCGCGCCACCTGCGCCACCTCGATGGAATGGGTCAGGCGGGTGCGGAAATAATCGCCCTCATGCTCGACAAAGACCTGGGTCTTGTGCTTGAGCCGGCGAAAGGCGCTGGAATGGATGATCCGGTCGCGGTCTCGCTGAAACGGCGAGCGAAAGGCGCTCTCGGGCTCATCATGGAGCCGCCCGCGCGTCGCCGCCGGGTCGCTTGCATATCTGGCCAGTGTCATCGCGTCACCTTGTTGCCCCGCCCTGCGCCCCCTATATTGCATCACGCGAACAGAAGGAAGCATGCCATGGATCTGACCCTGCCCCCGAAAGTGACCGAGCGCGCCTTTGCCCGGCTGGCCGAGATCGGCGCCGCCGCCCAGGGCAAGGCGCTGCGGGTGGCGGTGAATGGCGGCGGCTGCTCGGGTTTTCAGTACGACATCACCCTTGACGCCCCGGCCGAAGGCGACCTGGTGCTGGAGGGCGGCGGCGAAAAGGTGGTGGTGGACGAAGTGTCCCTGCCCTTCCTGGCCGACGCGGTAATCGACTTTACCGAAGAGCTGATCGGCGCGCGTTTCGTCATCGACAACCCCAACGCCACCTCGTCCTGCGGCTGCGGCACCTCGTTTTCCATGTAGCCCCACGGAGCGCCGCCCCGCTCACTCCGGTTTCCCTTGTGCCCCGGCCCAATTCCCCGTTAACTCGTCAGACCGGAGGACCGCATGAAAATCGCCAGTTTCAACATCAATGGCATCAAGGCACGGCTGCCGGCGCTGACCCGCTGGCTGGACGAGGCCAGGCCGGACGTGGCGCTGTTGCAGGAGATCAAGACCGTCGATGCCGGCTTTCCGCACGCGCCGTTCGAGGAACGCGGCTATAACGTCGCCACCCATGGCCAGAAGGGCTTCAACGGCGTGGCGATCCTGTCGAAACTGCCGCTCGAGGACATCAGCCGCGGCCTGCCCGGCGATGCGCGGGACGAACAGGCCCGCTATATCGAGGCCACCGTGGTCAACCGGCGCGCGGTGCGGCTGTGCGGGCTGTACCTGCCCAATGGCAACCCGGCGCCGGGGCCGAAATTCGACTACAAGCTGGCCTGGATGCAAAGATTAAGAATGCGCGCCAAGGAACTGTTATCGCAGGAAGAACCGTTTTTGATGGCGGGCGATTACAACACCATCCCACAGCCCGAGGACGCCGCCCATCCCGACCAGTGGGAAAAAGACGCGCTGTTCCTGCCCGCCACCCGCGAGGCCTTTCGGCGGCTGGTCAATCTGGGCCTGACCGACGCCTTTCGCGCCGTGCATCCGGTGGGCGAAGGCTATACGTTCTGGGATTATCAGCGCGGCGCCTGGCCGCGCAATGACGGCATCCGCATCGACCATTTCCTGCTGTCGCCACAGGTGGCGGACATGCTGAAGGACTGCCAGATCGACAAGCATGTGCGCGGCGAGGAGAAGCCCTCGGACCATGTTCCGATCTGGATCGATATTGACGCATAAAGGACTGCAATGAAACAACAAATCATCATCGACACCGATCCCGGACAGGACGACGCCGTGGCCATCCTGCTGGCGCTGGCCAGCCCCGAGATCGAGGTTCTGGGCATCACCGCCGTGGCCGGCAACGTGCCGCTTGCGCTGACCGCGAAAAATGCCCGTATCGTCTGCGAACTGGCCGGGCGGCCCGATATTGAGGTGTTCGCCGGCTGCGACCGGCCGCTGCTGCGGCCCCTGGTCACCGCCGAGCATGTGCATGGCAAGACCGGGCTCGACGGGCCGGACCTGCCGGCGCCCCGCATGCCCCTGCAGGCGCGCCACGCGGTGGATTTCATCATCGACACCCTGCGCGCCCGCCCGGCAGGCAGCGTCACCCTGTGCCCGCTGGGGCCGCTGACCAACATCGCCATGGCCCTGCGCAAGGCCCCGGACATTGCCGCGCGGATCGGGCGGATCGTGCTCATGGGCGGGGCCTATTTCGAGGTGGGCAACATCACGCCCGCGGCCGAGTTCAACATTTACGTTGACCCGGAAGCTGCTGAAATCGTTTTCAAATCCGGGGTTCCTCTGGTGGTGATGCCGCTTGACGTGACCCACAAGGTGCTGGTCACCCGCGCCCGCAACGATGCCTTTCGCGCGCTGGGCAGCCCGGTCGGCGCCGCGGTCGCCGCCATGACCGATTTTTTCGAGCGTTTCGACAAGGCCAAATATGGCTCGGACGGGGCACCGCTGCACGATCCCTGCGTCACCGCCTTCCTGCTGGCGCCCGACCTGTTTTCCGGCCGCGAGATCAATGTCGAGATCGAGACCACCAGCCCCCTGACCCGCGGCATGACCGTGGCCGACTGGTGGGGGGTGACGGATCGCCCGGCCAATGCCCTCTTCATGGGCGACGTGGATGCAGACGGGTTTTTCGCCCTGCTGACCGAGCGGCTGGGGCGGCTGTGATTGCCTTCGACAACAGCTATGCCCGCCTGCCCGAGCGGTTTTACACCCGCCAGGCGCCGGTGCCGGTGGCCGCCCCCGCCCCGATCGCGGTGAACCATGCGCTGGCCCGGGAGCTTGGCATCCCGGCCGAGGATCTGACCCCCGAGATACTGTCCGGCAATCAGGTGCCCGAGGGCGCCGCGCCGCTGGCTCAGGCCTATTCCGGGCACCAGTTCGGCAACTGGGCCGGGCAGCTGGGCGACGGGCGCGCCATCCTGCTGGGCGAGGTGGTGGGGGCAAGCGGCCGGCGCGATATCGTGCTCAAGGGGGCGGGGCGCACCCCCTATTCACGCGGCGGCGACGGGCGCGCCTGGCTGGGGCCAGTGCTGCGCGAATATGTTGTCAGCGAGGCCATGCATGCGCTGGGCGTGCCCACCACCCGCGCCCTGGGGGCGGTTCTGACCGGCGAGGAGGTGATCCGCGAGCGCGCCCTGCCCGGCGCCATCCTTGCCCGCGTCGCTGCCAGCCATATCCGGGTCGGCACCTTTCAGCACTTTGCCGCCCGTGGCGACCGCGAGGCGCTGGAAATCCTCACCGATTACACCATTACCCGCCACTATCCCGAGGCCGACGGCGCGCTGGGCCTGCTTGGCGCGGCGATCCAGGCCCAGGCCGATCTGGTCGCCCGCTGGATGGGGCTGGGCTTCATCCACGGGGTCATGAACACCGACAACATGGCGCTTTCCGGCGAGACCATCGACTATGGCCCCTGCGCCTTCATGGACGGGTTCAACCCGGCCCAGGTGTTTTCCTCGATCGACCATATGGGGCGCTATGCCTGGAACGCGCAGCCCGCCATGGCGCAATGGAACCTGGCGCGGCTGGCCGAGGCGCTGCTGCCGCTGATCGACCCGGACGAGACCCGCGCCATCGAGGCCGCCCAGGAGGGACTGGGCCGCTTCGGCCCCCTGTTCGAGGCCGCCTACCTCAAGGTTTTCCGCGCCAAGCTGGGGCTCAGCCGGGCCGAGCCGGGGGATGCGAATCTGATCGAGGGGCTGCTGGGGCGCATGGCGTCCTCGCGCGCCGATTTCACCCTGACCTTCCGGGCGCTGGCCACCAGCGGCGATGCCTCGGCCCATGTCACCGATCCCGGCGCCTGGGAAAGCTGGGCGCCCGACTGGCAGGCGCGCCTTGACCGCGAGCCCGATCCCCCCGCCCGGATCAGGGCACGCATGGCCGCGACCAACCCGGCGGTGATCCCGCGCAACCACCGCATCGAACAGGCGATCGAGGCCGCCCTGGCCGGCGACCTGGCCCCTTTTCACCGCCTCACCAGCGCCCTTTCCCGGCCCTTCGCCGACGACCCGGAACTGTCACAGCCCCCCGCCCCCGGACAGGAAATCCGTCAGACCTTCTGCGGCACCTGAGCGCCCTTTCAAAACCCGCCCGCATGCCCCATATCTGCCGCATGCGACTGGCAAGCTACAACATCCGCAAGGCGGTGGGGCTCGACCGGCGGCGCAATCCGCGCCGGGTGCTCGAGGTGATCAACCGGCTTGAGGCCGATGTGGTGGTGCTGCAGGAGGCCGACAAGCGGCTCGGCGCCCGCCCGGCCGCCCTGCCCGCGGCGATGATCGAACAGGACAGCGCCTTTCGCCCGGCGCCGCTGGCCGCCAACCGGGTATCGCTGGGCTTTCACGGCAATTCGATCCTGGTCCGGCAAGGCCTTGCCATCGGCAAGGTGCACCGCATCAAGCTGCCGGGCCTGGAGCCGCGCGGCGCGGTCTCGGCCGAAATCGACGGGCGGCTCTGCGTGGTCGGGGTGCATCTGGGGCTGATGCGCCGCCACCGCCTGGCCCAGATCGACGCGCTGCTGCACCACCTGCGCGACAC
>CAZPDV010000154.1:0-5151 GCA_964585355.1 uncultured Aliiroseovarius sp. | reverse complement strand
ATCCGCGCCTTCTGCTTGGCCTGGCGGGCCTTGGGGCTCTGGCGCATCCATTCCAACTCGCGCTCAAGCGTTTTCTGTTTCGACTTGTCCTCGCGCGCCTCCTGTTCCAGCCGCTTGGCCTTCTGCTCCAGCCAGGCGGAATAATTGCCTTCGTACGGAATACCGCGGCCGCGGTCGAGTTCCAGGATCCAGCTGGTGATGTCATCCAGGAAATAGCGGTCGTGGGTGACAATCAGGATTGTGCCCTTGTAGTCAATCAAATGCTGTTGCAGCCAGGCGATGGTTTCGGCATCCAGGTGGTTGGTCGGTTCATCCAGCAGCAGCATTTCCGGTGCTTCCAGCAGTAGTTTGCACAGGGCCACCCGGCGCTTTTCGCCGCCTGAAAGGGTGGTCACGTCGGCATCGTCCGGCGGCAGGCGCAGCGCCTCCATCGAGATATCCACCTGCGCGTCCAGGTCCCACAGGTTCTGGGCGTCGATCTCGTCCTGCAGGCGGCCCATCTCCTCGGCGGTTTCGTCGGAATAGTTCATCGCCAACTCGTTATAGCGGTCGAGGATCGCCTTTTTCTCGGCAACCCCCAGCATCACGTTGCCGCGCACGTCAAGCGCGGGGTCCAGCTCGGGCTCCTGCGGCAGGTAGCCCACGCGCGCGCCCTCGGCCGCCCAGGCCTCGCCGGTGAAGTCGGTGTCGATCCCGGCCATGATGCGCATGAGCGTTGACTTGCCGGCGCCGTTTACCCCGACCACGCCGATCTTGACCCCGGGCAGAAAGGACAAACGGATGTTTTCAAAGCATTTCTTGCCGCCCGGATAGGTCTTGGACACCCCATCCATGTGATAGACATATTGGTAAGAAGCCATGTTTCCCTCGCGCATTCCGGTTTGCGTCTGGATAGCCGAGGCGCGGCGCGGGGGCAATGGTTAGCTGGGGGCGGTTGACAGGTCGGGATGCGCAGGCCAACAGGGGTGGATGCGACACGCGCTTCCATATGCCCGCCCCGGTCAGGTGATCGGCCTGTTGGGCGGTTCGTTCGACCCGGCGCATGGGGGGCATGTGCATATCACCCGCGAGGCGCTCAAGCGGTTCGGGCTCGACCGGGTGTGGTGGCTGGTCAGCCCCGGCAATCCGCTGAAAGAGCGCGGCCCGGCGCCGATGGCGGCGCGGCTGGCGCGGGCGCGGGCGGTGGTGGGGGGGGACCCGCGCATCCTCGTCACCGATATCGAGGCGCGCCTGGGCACCCGCTATACCGCCCAGACCATCGCGCGGCTGCAACGGCTTTATCCGGGGGTGCGCTTCGTCTGGCTGATGGGGGCGGACAATCTGGCGGGTTTCCACCGTTGGGAAAACTGGCGCGCGATCCTGCAGATGGTGCCGGTCGGGGTGATTGCCCGGCCCGGCGACCGGGGGGCGGCGCGCCGCTCGAAGGCGGCGCAGATATTCGGCCCGGCGCGGCTGGCCGGGCGCGCGGCGCGGCACCTGGCCTGGGCCGAGCCGCCGGCCTGGAGCCTGATCAACATTCCCATGGTCCGGGCCTCGTCCACCGAAATTCGTGCCCGTGGCGAATGGTAGGGGCATGTGATTGGGTTTGGCGCGACACCAACAGAGGGCAGGCGGCTGCCCGGGTGGGCGCGCATGCGCCCGCCATGGGGGCGGGCAGGCGCATGCCCGGGCCGCTGTGCGACCCGGACGAAGCAGCTGTGATGTGACGAGACAGGCCAGGAGGGTTCCTCACAGGAAAATCCGTCATATCCGAAGGATCGGATTGTCATTCCAATGGCTTGGGGGCGCTTGAAAACGGGTTTGCCATGTCCGAAACGCCACAAGCCATTATATTTCTTGATAATGTAGAAGGCCCGCAGGGTTTGTGGTTCATGTCCCAGGCGGCCGGCCCTTGCCCTTGGCGCCGGGGCAGGGTTAACTCGGCCCCATGACGAAGGGTATTTCGAGACGTTTATTACTGGGGGGCGCGGCCTCGCTGGTGGCGGGGCGGGTTCTGGCCGGGGCGCCAGCGGTCTCTCCCTGGCCGGTGCCGCGGCCGGGCGGGTTTGCCGGCCGGGCGGTGCCATCGCCCGAGGCGCTGATTGCCCGGGCCGATCTGGGCGGCAAGCTGGGCTATGTGGTGGCGGATGCGCGCAGCGGCGCGGTGCTGGAGACCCTCAACCCGCTGTTGCCGATGCCCCCGGCCAGCGTTGCCAAGACCGCCACCGCCACCTATGCGCTTGAGGCGCTGGGCGCGGATTACCGCTTTGCCACCCGGCTGATCGCCACCGGCCCGGTCAGGGACGGCCGGCTGGAGGGTGACCTGATCCTGGCGGGGGGGGGCGATCCGGTGCTCAACACCGATGACCTGGCCGGGCTTGCCCAGGCGCTCAGACAGGCCGGGCTGCGCGAGATTTCCGGCGCCTTTCTGGTCTGGGCCGGCGCCCTGCCGTATCAGCGGGTGATTGACAAAGGCCAGCCCGAGCATCTTGGCTACAACCCGTCGATCTCGGGGCTGAACCTGAACTACAACCGGGTCTATTTCGAGTGGAAGCCGGCCGCCTCCGGTTATACGGTCAGCATGGATGCGCGCAGCGAAAAGTATCGCCCGCAAGTGACCGGCTCACGGATGCAGGTGGTGGAGCGCAAGGCGCCGGTCTACACCTATGCGCAGGACGGCGATATAGACCGCTGGACCGTGGCCCGCGCGGCCCTGGGCGATGGCGGCGGGCGCTGGCTGCCGGTGCGCCGGCCGGACCTTTATGTGGGCGAGGTGTTCGGCTGGCTGGCCCAGGCACAGGGCATCACGCTGCCCAGGGCGCGGGCGATCGACCGGCTGCCCGAGGGCACCGTGCTGGCCCGGCATCAAAGCCCGCCGCTTTCCGATATCGTGCGGCTGATGCTGAAATATTCGATCAACCTGGTGGCCGAGGTGCTCGGCCTGACCGCCAGCCAGGCCCGCGGCGCGCGGCCGCGCACGCTCAAGGCATCGGCCGCGCGGATGAATGCGTGGATGAAAACCGCGCTGGGCACGCGGCATGCGCGGCTCAGCGATCACAGCGGGCTGTCGGACAGGTCGCGGATTTCGGCCAGCGATCTGGTCAAGGCGCTGGTGCGCGCCGATGGGCGCCTGCACCAGCTGATGAAAGAGGTGGTGCCGCTGGATGAAAACGGCCGGGCCAGGCCCGAGGCCGGCTATGCGATCCGGGCCAAGACCGGCTCGCTCAATTTCGTCTCGACCCTGGCCGGCTATGTCGAGGCCCCGGACGGCCGGCCGCTGGTCTTTGCCATTCTGACCGGCGATATCGAGCGGCGCGCCGCCATTCCCCGCGAAATGCGCGAGCGTCCGCCCGGCGCCCGCGGCTGGGCCCGGCGCGCGCGCTGGCTGCAACATCGGCTGATTGACCGCTGGGTGCGGGAATTTCCCGGCTGAGGCGCCGCTCAGTCCCGCTTCGGCACGTTCACGGCAATCTTCGAGGCCGGCCGGTTCACGCAGGTCTCGAACCAGCGCAGCACATTGGGCACATCGTCCATTTCCAGGATGTCATGCGCATCGTAATGCCCCTTGAGCACCCGGATCCACGGCCATATGGCAATATCGGCAATCGAATAGGCATCGCCCATCACGAAATCGCGCCCCTCGAGCCGGTCATCGAGCACCCCCAGCAGGCGGATCGTCTCCTCCTTGTAGCGGTCATAGGGGCGCTTGTCCTCGATCTGCTTGCCGGCAAAGGCGTGGAAGAAGCCGAACTGCCCCATCATCGGCCCGACGCCGCCCATCTGCCACATCAGCCATTGCAGGGTATGGTAGCGGGTGACCGGATCTTCCGACAGGAATTTCCCCGTCTTTTCCGCAAGATAAATCAATATCGCCCCACTTTCCCAAAGCGGCATCGGCTGGCCGCCCGGCCCGTGCGGGTCGATGATCGCCGGGATCTTGTTATTGGGGTTGAGCGACAGGAATTCCGGCGTGAACTGGTCATCGTCGGCGAATTTCACCAAGTGCGGCTCATAGGCCAGGCCGGTTTCCTCGAGCATGGCCGAAACCTTGATGCCATTGGGGGTGGGCACCGAATAAAGCTGAATCACGTCGGGGTTTTCGGCCGGCCAGCGGCGGGTGATTTCGAATTGCTCAAGCATGGGATTTCCTTACATCATCAGGGACGCACGGCCGAAAAGGCGGTGAGCCGTGCCGGTTGCCGGCGAATATGGGCCGGCGGGCGAAAAGGTTCAAGAGCGCAACGATTTGTCAATCCTTTGGCGCCAATATGAAGGCGGACACGCTCTTGAAAAGAGGTTGGGATGCTCGTGAAACGGGCGGTGCCGGTGCTGCTGGCGCTGATAATGCTCTCGGGATTTGCCGCGCAGGCCCTGGCGCAGCCGGGCTCGGCGATGCGCGGCGGGTTCTTGTCCGGCGGGGGGCAGGCCCTGATTCGGGCCGGGCAACCCTTGCCGGGCATGGCGCGGCCATTGGCGCTTGGTACCGGGCAGCCGCTGATCCAGCCTGGCCGCGCGCCGATCATCGAAGCGCGCGCGGTGATGGGCCAGGGGGCGGTGCCGGTCGGCGGCGGCAGCCTGTTTGCCGGCCGGGCGGGCGGCGGGCTTTTCGCCCCTTACGCGCCGCGCCGGCGCCATGAGACGGGCGTTTCCCGCCTGCCGCTTGCGCGCTATGGGCCGGCGGGTCCACGTGGCGTGGCACTGGTGCGCGCGCTGATCGGTCAGGCCGAAGCGGGCGCGCGCGGCTATGACGCGGTGCAATACGGGGCGCGGATCAAACCGGCGAAACCTCCGACCCGGATGACCATTCAGGAGATTTACGACTGGATCGCGGCAACCCCCGGTCAGCCGCATGCGATTGGTTATTATCAGTTCATCCCGTCCACGCTCAGGCGGCTGGTGGCCATGCTGGACCTGCCCCCGGATCAGGTCTTTACTCCGCGCCTGCAGGACCGGCTGGCCGATATCCTGCTGGCCGAGGCCGGGCTGCACGCGCTGGGGCGCGGCGAGATCGACCGCCACACCTTCATGAACAATATGGCAAAAATCTGGGCCGGGCTGCCCAATGCCACCGGCAAATCGCATTATGACGGCTATGCCGGCAACCGCGCCGCGCTGAGCTGGGACTATTTCGACCGGCAGATGGCCAGGGTCTTTCCCGGTTGAGCCGGCTAG
>CAZPDV010000153.1:0-5166 GCA_964585355.1 uncultured Aliiroseovarius sp. | reverse complement strand
TATGACCCGCACCACAAGAACCTGGTGGACCTGCGGTTTCTCGAGGATTTCGAGCGCGACTATACCGCGCTACTTGCCCTGCAAGCGCGCATTGCCGAATTTGCCATGACCGCGCAGGCGGATATCCTGAGCGTGGTGGTGGCGCCCAGCCCGGTGGCAATGGAAGCGGCAACGCTGATCATGCGCTCGTGGGAGCAGATCGACACGCCGGTGGTGCGCCGGATGATCCCCTGCATGGACGAAGCCGGGCCACTTCTGGGCATCCCGAAAGAAACCCTGGATGGCCTGCTCGAACAGGTTGCGCCTGGCTAACCCCTTGCCTGTGCCGTGAAACCCTGCAATCCTGAGCGAATGGGGGGGCATGGGCATGACACAGCCGGATTTCACCATTGGCATCGAGGAAGAGTACCTCCTTGTTGACCGCGACAGTCTGGAACTGACCGAGGCGCCGGCGGGCCTGATGCAGGCCTGCGCGGCCGAGCTTGAAGGCCAGGTCAGCCCGGAATTCCTGCAATGCCAGATCGAGATCGGCACCCGCGTCTGTGCCAATATTTCCGAGGCGCGCGAGGATCTCAGGCGCCTGCGCGCCACCGTCGCCCGGCATGCGGCGCGCCATAACCTGGCCCCGATCGCCGCCGCCTGCCACCCCTTTGCCGACTGGAAAGATCAGCACCACACCGACAAGGACCGCTACAATGCGCTTTCGCGCGACCTGGCCGGGGTGGTGCGGCGGCTGCTGATCTGTGGCATGCATGTGCATGTGGGCATCGACGACCGCGAAACCCGGATCGACCTGGTAAACCAGCTGACCTATTTCCTGCCGCATCTGCTGGCCATGTCGGCCTCTTCGCCGTTCTGGCAGGGCGAGGATACCGGGCTTGCCAGCTATCGGCTCACGGTGTTCGACAACCTGCCGCGCACCGGCCTGCCGCCGCGCTTTTCCGGCTGGGCGGAATATGAACGCTCGGTCGAGGCCATTGTCGGGCTCGGCCTGATCGAGGACAGCTCGAAAATCTGGTGGGACCTGCGCCCCTCGGCCCGCTTTCCCACCATCGAGGCGCGCATTTGCGATGTCTCGCCGCGCATCGAGACCGCGCTGGGGCTGGCGGCTCTGATCCAGTCGCTGACCCGGTATCTGTGGCGCCTGAAAGCGGCCAATCAGCGCTGGCGGATCTATGACAATTTCCTGGTGGCCGAAAACCGCTGGCGGGCGCAGCGATACGGGATCAATGGCGGGTTGATAGACTTCGGCAAGCGGGAAGTGGTTGATTTTCCGACGCTTCTGGACGAACTCATCGCGCTGGTGCATGAGGATGCCGAGGCCCTGGGATGCCTGGCCGAGGTCGAGGCCACCCGCCGGATCGTGACCCATGGCACCTCGGCCGACCGCCAGCGCGCCATCTGGCAGGACGGGCTGGAGGCCGGCGAGGACCGCGAAACCGCGCTGCGCAACGTGGTGCGCCACCTGGTCGATGAATTTCACCAGGACCTGTAACCAACCGGGGCATCTCCGTCCTTGTCAAGCATTGTCGAAAACCGGAAATAGCCCCGCCCGCACACGAAAGGCCCAGCATGACCCCGGATCAGATCATCGCCCATCTTGACCTCGCCCCCCATCCCGAGGGCGGCCATTACCGCCAGACCTGGATTGCCGATGCCGCCCCCGGCGCCCGCCCCGCGGGCACGGCGATCTATTTCCTGCTCAAGGCCGGCGAGGAAAGCCGCTGGCACCAGGTGGACGCCACCGAGATCTGGCTCTGGCATGCCGGCAGCCCGCTCACGCTGTCCCTGTCCGAAACCGACACCGGCCCGGCCCGTGACCTGACCCTGGGCCCCGACCTGGCCGCCGGGCAGGCGCCGCAGCTGATCGTGCCCGCCCATCACTGGCAGGCGGCCCGCTCCACCGGCGCCTTCACGCTGGTCTCCTGCACCGTCAGCCCCGGCTTCCGCTTCGAGGGCTTTGTCCTCAAGCCCGAGGGCTTTGATATCCCGCGCGCCTGAAAAAACGCTTTGGCTCGCCCCCCTCTCCTGTTAGCCTGAGCGGACAAGAATCTGGGAGGATCCGATGAAAAAACTGTTGTCCACGCTGGCGGTTGCCGCCATCACCACCGCCTTTGCCACCGAGGCCATGGCCACCGAGTGGAATGTCTCGCTCTGGGGCAAGCGGCGCGCCTTTACCGAGCATGTGGAGAAGCTGGCCGAGCTGGTGGCCCAGAAAACCAATGGGGAATTCACCCTCAACATCTCTTATGGCGGCCTGTCGAAGAACAAGGAAAACCTCGACGGCATTTCCATCGGCGCCTTTGAAATGGCCCAGTTCTGCGCCGGCTATCACCGCGACAAGAACCCCACCATCACCGTGCTGGAACTGCCGTTTCTGGGGGTGAACACGCTGGAGGAAGAGGTCGCGGTCAGCCAGGCCGTCTATCAGCACCCGGCGGTGGTGGCCGACCTGGCCCGCTGGAACGCGCGCCTGCTGATGCCCTCGCCGATGCCGCAATACAACCTCGTGGGCACCGGCGCGCCGCGCGACACACTCGACAAGATGAAAGGCATGCGGGTGCGCGCCACCGGCGGCATCGGCCAGGCCTTTGCCGCGATCGGCGCCGTGCCCACCTCGGTCACCGCCACCGAGGCCTATAACGCCATGGAATCGGGCGTGGTCGATACCGTGGCCTTCGCCCCGCACGCCCATCTGGCCTTCCGCACCATCGACCTTGCCACCTGGTGGACCGAAAACCTCAACCCCGGCACGGTGAATTGCCCGGTGGTGGTCAATACCGACGCCTATGACGCGCTCACCGATGCCGAACGCGAGGCGCTTGACAGCTCGGTGGAGGAAGCGCTCGCCCACTACGTGGACAATTACAAGGCGCTGCTGACCAAATGGGACGGGATCCTGGCGGAAAAGAACGTGCAGCGGGTGCAGATCCCACAGGAGGAGCTTGACAAGTTCCGCGCCATTGCCGCGGATCCGATCCGCGAAAAGTGGATCGCCGACATGACCGCCCAGGGCATCCCGGCGCAGGAGCTTTACGACCTGGTGCAGTCCACCCTGGCCGCGATGCGTTAAGGAGCCGCGCGCGCCCCGGCCCGGTGCCGGGGCGTGCCCCAGACCATGAGCACCATTTCCTCGATCCGTTCCGACGGCAGCACGCTTTCGCGCCTCGACCGCGCGCTTTTCCGGCTGGAAAGCGCCCTGACCCTGGTCGCCGGCCTGACCATCTTCGCGCTGGTCTGCCTGGCGGTGGTGCATGTGCTCAGCCGCAAGTTCCTCAATGCCCCGGTCCCCGGCTTTGTTGACTGGACCGAGCAATTCATGGCGATTTTCGCCTTTCTCGGCCTTTCCTATACCCAGCGCGAGGGCGGCCATATCCGCATGGATATCCTGCTGGGGCTGCTGCGCGGGCGCTGGGTGTGGCTGTTTGAATGGCTGTCGGTGCTGTTCATGCTGCTGATCACCACGGTGCTGATCTATGGCACCTGGTACCATTTCGCGCGCAGTTTCGACTGGAACGCGCCGCTCTTCTCGCGCGACAGCTCGATCGACATCGCCCTGCCGATCTGGCCGGCCAAGCTGATCGTCACCTTTTCGCTGGCCCTGTTATGGCTGCGGCTGGCGCTGCAGCTCTGGGCCTATGGCCGCGCCCTGATCACCGGCGCCCGTCATCCGGTGGCGGTGCCGCTGGTGGAAACCCCGGAAGAGGCCGCCTTCAAGGAAGCGCAATCCGTGGCAGGTGTGGAATGAACGAGCTGATCGACATGAAGGCGCTGCTGGCGGGGGTGGACATTTTCACCCTCAGCCTGTGGCTTTCCGGGTTTCTGGTGGTGCTGATCCTGATCGGGGTGCGGGTGGCCTTTGCCACCGCCTTTGTCGGGTTTCTGGGCCTGTTCCTGTTCTTTGCCCAGAAACAGGGCTTCGACCGGGGGCTGATCACCGCCATGAAGCTGGTGGGGCAAATCCCCCATTCCAAGGCCACCACCTATGCGATTTCGCTGATCCCGACCTTCATCCTGATCGGCTATCTGGCCTATTATGCCGGGCTCACCCGGACCCTGTTCGAGGTGGCCAAGCGCTGGGTCGGCTGGCTGCCCGGCGGCATGGCGGTGGCCACGGTCTTTGCCACCGCCGGCTTTGCCGCCGTGTCCGGCGCCTCGGTGGCGACCTCGGCGGTGTTTTCGCGCATCGCCATCCCGGAAATGCTGGAGCTTGGCTACAACAAGCGCTTTGCCGCGGGCGTGGTGGCCGCTGGCGGCACCCTGGCCAGCCTGATCCCGCCCTCGGCCATCCTGGTGATCTATGCCATCATCGTCGAACAATCGGTGGGCAAGCTGCTGCTGGCGGGCTTTGTGCCCGGCGCGGTCTCGGCGCTGATCTATGCCGGACTGATCATCGGGCTTGCCAGGCTGCGGCCGACGCTGGGCCCGCCGGTGGGTGGCTTCAGCTGGAAACAGCGTTTCGCGGCCCTGCCCGGCGCCAGCCCGATCCTGTTCGTGGTGTTCATCATCATCTACTCGGTCTATTTCGGCTGGGCCACCCCGACCGAAGCCGGCGCGCTGGGCGCCTTCGTGGTGCTGCTGATGGCGCTGTGGCGCGGCATGAAATGGGGGCAGCTCAAGGGCGCGCTGATGGAAAGCGCCAAGCTCACCGCGATGATCTTCACCATGATCTGGGGGGTGCTGATCTATGTGCGCTTCCTGGGCTTTGCCGACCTGCCGCATGCCTTTGCCACCTGGATTTCCGGCTTTGATCAACCCGCCATCGTGACCCTGCTGATCATCCTGGGCGCCTATGTGGTGCTGGGCATGTTCATGGATGCGATCGGCATGCTGATCCTGACCCTGCCGGTGACCTTCCCGGCGGTGATCGCGCTCAATGGCGGCCCGGATGTCAGCCGCGAAATGTCCGCCCTGGGCATGAGCGGCCAGGAGGTCGGCATCTGGTTCGGCATCATCGTGGTCAAGATGGCCGAGCTGTGCCTGATCACGCCGCCGATCGGGCTCAACTGCTTCGTGGTGGCGGGCGTGTGCAGTGACGCGCGCATGGATATCAAGGTGCAGGACGTGTTCCGCGGCGCCTCGCCGTTCTTCATCGCCGATGTGGTGACCGTGGGGGTGCTGATCGCCTTTCCGCAGATCGTGCTGTGGCTGCCGGGGCTGTTATAG
>CAZPDV010000152.1:0-5238 GCA_964585355.1 uncultured Aliiroseovarius sp. | reverse complement strand
TCATGGTCGAATTCCTCGCTGCCGGCATCGGGGATGCCGGCGGTGTTGCGGGCGGCTTCGACCACCGCCATCTGCATGCCCAGGCAGATGCCCAGATAGGGGATCTTGCGGGTGCGGGCAAATTCGGCGGCGCGGATCATGCCTTCGGTGCCGCGCTCGCCAAAGCCGCCGGGCACCAGGATGGCGTGGAACCCCTCAAGATGCGGGCCGGGGTCTTCGCTTTCGAAAATTTCGGCATCCACCCATTGGGCGCGCACCCGCACCCGGTTGGCCATGCCGCCATGGGTGAGCGCCTCGGCAATGGATTTGTAGGCGTCGGTATGGGCGGTGTATTTGCCGACCACGGCGATGCGCACCTCGCCTTCGGCATTATGGATGCGGTCCTCCACATCGCGCCAGCGGGTCAGGTCCGGCTTCGGCGCCGGCGAGATCCGAAAGGCGTCCAGCACCGCCTGATCCAGCCCCACCTTGTGATAGGCCATCGGCGCCTCGTAGATCGACCCGAGGTCATAGGCCGGGATCACCGCGTTGCGCCGCACATTGGTAAACAGCGCGATCTTGTCGCGCTCCTTGTCGGGGATCGGATGCTCGGAGCGGCAAACCAGGATATCCGGCGCAATCCCGATCGAGCGCAGCTCCTTGACGCTGTGCTGGGTGGGCTTGGTCTTGAGCTCCTCGGCCGCCGCCACATAGGGCAGCAGCGTCAGGTGCATGAAAATGCACTGGCCCGGCGCCTTGTCCTGGCTGAACTGGCGGATCGCCTCGAAGAAGGGCAGGGCCTCGATATCGCCCACCGTGCCGCCGATTTCGCAAAGCTGGAAATCCACCTCGTCATCGCCGATATTGATGAAGTCCTTGATTTCATTGGTAACATGCGGGATGACCTGGATCGTCTTGCCCAGGTAGTCGCCGCGCCGCTCCTTCTCAAGCACATTGGAATAGATGCGCCCGGAACTGACCGAATCGGTGGCCCGCGCCGCCACCCCGGTGAAGCGTTCGTAATGGCCCAGGTCCAGGTCGGTCTCGGCCCCGTCATCGGTGACGAAAACCTCGCCATGCTCGAACGGGCTCATGGTGCCCGGATCGACGTTCAGATACGGGTCGAGCTTGCGCAGCCGCACCGAGAAGCCGCGCGCCTGCAACAGCGCGCCCAGGGCGGCCGAGGTCAGCCCCTTGCCAAGCGAAGAAACAACACCGCCGGTAATGAAAATGTAACGTGCCATGGGCTGGCTACCCCCCCGTGCGTTCGGTTTTTCAGGAAATCAGGCGCGCCCGCGCGCCTCTTCCTCACGGGATTAAAGGCATAGCGGGATTCGGGCGCGCAGGCAATGGTGCCGCAAGATCATGCGGCAATTAAGCCCGCCACCTCAAGCTGTGGTGTCATTCGGCGGGCGGGGGGGTGTCGGGTGCATCGGCCGGGGGCGGCGCGTCCGGGGTCTCGGCCGCAGGCGGCATCATGTTCTGCACATCCGGGGCCGGGGCAAAATCCGTGCCCGCCGGCAGGGTCAGGTTGCCGGGCAGGGCCGGGGCGCTTGCCGGGGGGATATCGGCGCCGCTCACCACCGAGGAATTGGCGGCATTACGGGCCGAAAGCACGGTCAGCGCCATCGCCGCCACGAAAAAGCCGGCCCCCAGGAACCAGGTGACCCGGGCCAGCGCCGTGGCCGCGCCGCGCGCGCTCATCACGCCACCGCCGCCGCCACCGCCAAGGCCGAGCCCGCCGCCCTCCGAGCGCTGCAGCAGCACCACGGCAATCAGCGCCAGCGCGAAAATCAGAAGGATGGTCAGCAGGACGTTTTCCATGGATCGGCCTCAGTTTCTGTGCCCTGCGTATCTAGGCCGTGCCGGCCCGGCCCGCAACCCCTTACTCGTCATCCCAATCGTCCACGTCCAGCTGTCCCGACAGGGCCCGGCGCACGATCGACCAGCTCAGCCCGATGCCCAGCACCACCGACAGGGCGAAAATGCCCAGCCACATGTTGACGTCGCTGTTCTCAAGGCTCAGCAGCCCCTGGTCGATCAGCACCCAGATCAGCGAGGCCACCAGCGCGGCAACCAGAATCACGCCAAAGGTGCCGATGGAACGCAGGGTGGCCCGGATATAGATGACATAACAGATCAGCAGGATCAGCGCGAGAAACACCGTGATCGGGGTTTCGGTGGCGTAATTCTCCATCGCCCAGCGGACGAAATTCCACCGGGTCGGGTTGAATGTCGCCGCCACCAGCGCGAAGGCGAACAGCCAGCGCAGGAAAATACCCATATCCCATCCTTTTTTCCCAGAAATGCACCATCGGGGCGGTATCTGTCCAGTGTAACGGGGGGAGCGGCGCGAATTAGGTGTTTCGCGGCGCGGTCAGGGCGGCTATGACCATGGCGGATTTCGCCGAGCGGGAGAGAACGATGGCCAATGTGGTAGTGGTGGGCGCCCAATGGGGCGACGAAGGCAAGGGCAAGATCGTCGATTGGCTGTCCGAGCGCGCCGATGTGATCGCGCGCTTTCAGGGCGGGCATAATGCCGGGCATACCCTGGTCATCGACGGCGAGGTGTACAAGCTGCACGCGCTGCCCTCGGGGGTGGTGCGCGGCGGCAAGCTCAGCGTGATCGGCAATGGCGTGGTGCTGGACCCGTGGCACCTGCTCAAGGAAATAGCCGGGCTGCGCGCGCAGGGGGTCGAGATCACCCCCGAGACCCTGATGATTGCCGAAAACACGCCGCTGATCCTGCCGTTTCATGGCGAGCTGGACCGGGCGCGCGAGGGCCAGAACGCGGTGGCGCGGATCGGCACCACCGGCCGCGGTATCGGCCCGTGCTATGAGGACAAGGTGGGGCGCCGGGGGATCCGGGTGGCCGATCTTGGCGACCGGGCAACGCTTGAAACCAGGGTGGACCGGGCGCTGGTGCATCACAACGCGCTGCGCAACGGGCTGGGGCTTGCGCCGATCGACCGCGATGCCCTGATTGCCGATCTGGCCGCGATTGCCCCCGATATCCTGCAATATGCGGCGCCGGTCTGGAAGGTGATGAACGACCGGCGCAAGGCGGGCAGGCGCATCCTGTTCGAGGGGGCGCAGGGGGCGCTGCTGGACATTGATTTCGGCACCTATCCCTTTGTCACTTCCTCCAATGTCATTGCCGGGCAGGCGGCCACCGGCACCGGCATCGGGCCGGGGGCGATCGACTTCGTGCTGGGCATCGTCAAGGCCTATACCACGCGGGTCGGCGAAGGCCCGTTTCCCACCGAGCTTGCCGATGCCGACGGGCAGCGGCTGGGCGAGCGGGGGCATGAATTCGGCACCACCACCGGGCGCAAGCGGCGCTGCGGCTGGTTCGATGCGGTGCTGGTGCGCCAGACCTGCGCGCTGTCGGGGATCACCGGCATCGCCCTGACCAAGCTCGACGTGCTCGACGGGTTCGAGACCCTGAAGATCTGCGTCGGCTACGAGCTGGACGGGAAGCGGCTGGATTACCTGCCCACCGCCACCGATCAGCAGGCCCGGGTGGTGCCGATCTATGAGGAAATGCCCGGCTGGTCGGAAACCACCGAGGGCGCGCGCTCCTGGGCCGACCTGCCGGCGGCGGCGATCAAATATGTGCGCCGGGTCGAGGAGCTGATCGACTGCCCGGTGGCGCTCCTGTCCACCAGCCCCGAACGCGACGACACCATCCTTGTAACCGACCCATTTGCGGACTGACCCATGGCCCTTTCCTACAAGACCCGCAAACGCCTGTCGCTGCTGATCCTGCTGGTGGGGCTGCCGCTCTATCTGATCGTCGCGGTCAAGCTGGTCTCGCTGTTCGAGCGGCCGTCGCTTCTTTTGGAGTTGGCGATCTATGTGGCGCTGGGCTTCATCTGGGCCTTGCCGTTCAAGGCGGTGTTTCGCGGGGTCGGGCAGCCGGACCCGGAGGCCGAACCGGACAGCTATCCGCATGATCCCGAGGCGCCGGAGGAGGAGTGACGCGGCCGGTGCGGCCAGTTGTGGAGCAGGTCTTGACAAAAGGTCAAGGCTTCCAGGGCTTGTTGAGATTCATCGTGAGTTGATGATGGCGGCTGCCAAATAGATCATTGAGGAGAAACTCTGATCGGTTTTGCAGGCGCGCAAGGTTATGCGCTTGAATTCCTTCAGTTTCCCGAAGTAGTTCTCGATCAGGTGCCGCCATTTGTAACTGTATCTGTCAAACTCGGGTGGGAATTTCCGGTTTGATTTAGGTGGGATAACTGGCTCAATCCCTTATTTGTCCGGTTTCTCGCGCAACCAGTTGGCATCAAACGCGCGATCTGCAAGGAACATTTGGCACGAAATCCCTTCGATCAACTCGGCGGTTTCACGCAAATCATGGGCTTGCCCGGGCATCAGGCGGAAACTGACAAGGTTACCTAGCGCGTCTGTCAGGGCCAGTATTTTGGTGGTAATTCCACCACGAGACCGCCCTATAGCCTGGCTTTGAGTCCCCCTTTTGCGCCCTGTCCGTGACGGTGAACTTTGCAGATTGTGCCATCAAACATCATACATTCCATGTCGGGGTCACCGGATACGGCGTCAAATATCCGTTTAAAAACATCAGCTTTGACCCAATGCCGGAAGCGTTTTAAGATCGTGTTCCAGTTGCCAAATTCGGCCGGCAGATCACGCCAAGGTGCGCCGGTCCGAGCAACCCACAAAACGGCTTCCATGAAAAGGCGACTGTCGCCACCAGTGCGACCCGGGTCGCGTTTCTTGCCATAACAATCCGGTTCCATCAAAGCCCACTGGGCGTCGCTGATCACAAAACGGTCGCTCAACATTCTCACCTCCCTTTTCGAAGGAGTGAACCAGATGGCAGCGAAAAGGTGAATCCTGAATCTCAACAGGCCCTAAATGGGTGATCCTGACCTGTGGATTCCCACACCCGAGCTTGAAGTTCTGCTTGATGAGCGACTGCGTGGCGTCAGCCTTGCCGGGTTGGCGCTACGGACGCGCTCGAAGGTCGTCAAAGAACACGTCTCGCGCTCTGGGCCAGCCCCAACGCCTATGCGCTATCTCGACGAAGCGCGGTTCATCCCCGCGTGTGCGGGGAACAGATTTAAACCTAGCATTCACCAACGTATCGGCCCGGTTCATCCCCGCGTGTGCGGGGAACAGGGCCGACGCAAAGGTCTACGGGATCAGTCATTCGGTTCATCCCCGCGTGTGCGGGGAACAGAGAACGCCATGTAGGCGCTGCTGGAGCTCTGCCGGTTCATCCCCGCGTGTGCG
>CAZPDV010000151.1:0-5260 GCA_964585355.1 uncultured Aliiroseovarius sp. | reverse complement strand
CTTCGTCCTCGTCGCCGCGCTCCGGCCCCGGCATCCGGCCCGGCGCCGGGCGGCTTTCCAGCAGGCCCGCGGCGCGCAATTCCTTGAGGCCGGGCAGGTCGCGCGCGCTTTCCAGGCCGAAATGGTCCAGGAATTCCGGCGTCACCACGAAGGTCACCGGCCGCCCCGGCGTCATCCGCCGTCGGCCAAAGCGGATCCAGCCCATTTCGATCAACAGGTCGATGGTCCCGCGCGACACCGACACGCCCCTGATCTCTTCGATCTCGGCCCTGGTGGCGGGCTGGTGATAGGCGATGATCGCCAGGGTTTCGATCGCGGCGCGGCTCAGCTTTCGGGTCTCAACCGTCTCTTTTTGCATGAGAAAACCCAGATCCGGGGCGGTGCGCATGGCCCAGCCGTCGCCCACCCGCACCAGCCGCACCCCGCGCCCCTCGTAACGCTTTTTCAGATGGACCAGCGCCTCGGCCGGGTCGGAACCATGCGGCATCCGGGCGCTGAGTTCCGCCACCGTCACCGGCTCGGCCGAGGCAAACAGCACCGCCTCGACCATGCGCTCCTGCTCGCCCATGGGCGGCGCCTCGAACAGGCTTTCTTCTTCGCGCGCGGGTTCCGTTGCGGGGGTTTGGTCGCTCATTGCGGCGCCTTTCTGATCTGAATCGGGGCAAAAACCTCGGCCTGTCGTATTTCGATCGCACCGGCCTTGGCCAGCTCCAGCGTCGCCGCGAAATTGGCGGCGGTGGCGCTGCGCCGGCGGGCCGGATCAAGCTCCCAGCCCTCGGGCAGATAGCTGGTCAGGTCGGTCCATTCCCCGGCATAGCCGATCAGCCCGCGCATCCGTTCCAACGCCTGTTCCAGGGTCATGATCGCGTCGCGGTCCATGACAAAGGGGCGAAATTCGTCCCTGGTGCGGATCCGCGCATAGGCCTGCATCAGGTCCATCAGCGAGGCCTCATAGCGCAGTTCGCGCTTGCGGGTGAGGGTCTCGGGCATGCCGCGGGCAAAGAAATCGCGCCCCTTCTGGTCGCGCGCCATCAGCCGGGCGGCGGCATCGCGCATGGCCGCCAGCCGCTCAAGCTGAAACGCCAGATGCGCCGCCATTTCCTCGCCCGAAGGCCCCTCGTCCCCCGGCTCCGGCGGCAATAACAACCGTGACTTGAGGAAGGCCAGCCACGCCGCCATCACCAGGTAATCGGCCGCCAGTTCCAACCGCAGGTGCCGGGCTTTTTCAATGAAATCAAGATATTGCTCGGCAAGCTCCAGAACCGAAATCTTGCGCAGATCGACCTTCTGCGTGCGGCTCAGGGTCAGGAGCAGGTCCAGCGGCCCCTCAAAGCCCCCCACATCCACGATCAGCGCCTCGGCCGCCAGCCGCTCGCGCACCGAAATCGGGTCGCTTTCAAATTCCGCCTCAGCCATCCGCTGTCGCCTGTCCACTCATCAAGGCGTGAAATTCGGCCTCGGCGGCGGAAATGTCAATGGGCAGGGCGTCGCGGCGCCAGCCAAGCGCCCGCTCCGCGCGCGCCGCCGCCTGCGGCCCCATGCGCCCGGCAGCCTTCGCCACCGCCTGCATCTCGGCCATGTCGCCACTGCAGTGCAACACCACATCACAGCCCGCCGCCAGCGCCGCACCGGCCCGCGCGCCCAGATCCCCCGACAGCGCCTGCATGTTCAGGTCGTCGCTGATCAACAGCCCCTGAAAGCCGATATCCTGACGCACCATGTCCAGCACCGGGCGCGATTGCGTGGCCGGATGCTCCGGGTCGATTGCCTCGAAAACCACATGCGCGGTCATGCCCAGCGGCAGTTCGGCCAGCGGCTCGAAGGCCATGAAATCGGACCAGCGCAGGGTCTTGTAGCGGGCCTTGACACGGGGCAGTTCGGCATGGCTGTCGGTCACCGCGCGGCCCTGTCCGGGCAGGTGCTTGACCACCGGCAGCACCCCGCCATCCAGCAGCGCCTGCGCCACGGAACCCGCAATTTCTGCAACCTTTACAACGTCTTGCCCATAGCACCTGTTGCGCAGCACCGGGTGGGTTTCGGCCCGCGCGATATCCGCCACCGGCGCGCAATTACCGTCGATCCCCACCGCGCGCAGTTCCTCGGCGATCAGCCGGTAGCGCAGATACATGGCCCGCGCCGCGTGGCGCTTGTTGAGCGCGACCTGCTCCAGCGGCGGCAGCCAGGCGCGCCAATGCGGCGGACCAAGCCGGGCCACCCGGCCGCCCTCCTGATCGACAAAGATCGGCGCCTCGCGCCCGACCGCGGCCCGAAGCTCGGCAGTCAGGGCGGCAAGCTGGGCCGGATCGGCCACGTTGCGGGCAAACAGGATAAAGCCCCACGGATCCGCCTCGCGAAAGAACGCGGCCTCGTCCGGGCGCAGCCTCAGCCCGGCGCAGCCAAGGATACAGGCCCCGGCCACCTAACGGGTCACGACCGGGATCCAGGCCGCCCGCGCCGCATCCAGAACCGCACAGAACCGCCGCGCATCGGCCAGGTCGGCAAAGCCGGCGGCGCGCAGGCGCCAGAAGCTCCTGCCGCCGGATTTCGCTTCCATCAGGACCATGGACTTGTCGCCGAAATAATCCTCGAACCGGGCCGCCAGTTGCGCCCATTCGGTGCGTGCCACTTCCGGGCTGTCAAAGGCGCCGAGTTGCACCAGCTGGGTGCCCGCAGCAATGTCGCTTGCGGCGATTTCACGGAAGGCCGGCGCGGCTTGGGCCGGGCCAGGCGCAACTGGGGCGGTTGCCGGCGCCGCAGCCACGGTAACAAGCGCCGCCGGGCGCACCGGCGGGCGCGGGGCGCGGGTAATGCCGGGCACGCTTGCCGGCACGCTCTGCACCGAGGCCACCGCTTGCGCCACGGCCTGATCGGCGGCATGCAGCGCCGCCTGAACCCCGTCCGAGGAGGTCTGCGCCACCTCGGTAAGCGGCGCCACGCCATCGGCGATCTGATCGGCCAGCGCCTGCAATTCGGGGGCGGTTTCGACGTTCGGCGCCGGCGCGGCCATGGCCACCGTTTCCGGCGCCGCCACCTCCATGTCATCGGGCGCAAGCCCGGTATCGCGCGGCGCCAGCGCCAGGGTGTCGGCAGGCGGGGCAACGCCGCCCTCGCCCTGCACCGCATTGACCGCATAGCCCTGATAGGCCGCCTCTTCGCCGCCGGGGTCTTCGGGCTGGATCCGCATCGGGCCTGCCAGCGCGCGCACCACCGGCACCCCGGTCACATCGCGCACCGCCAGCCGATAGCCCCACAGGCCAAGCCCCACCAGCAGCGCCAGCGACAGCACCGCACCGACCACGTTCAGCGCGCCGCCGCCCGCCGCCACCCGCGGCTCGGCCTCGCCCGCCGGCTCTGCGGCCGGCTCCTCGGGCAAATGATACGAGATTTCAACCTGTTGCGCCTGATTGCCCCCATAGGCCGGGGGCGCGCCCCAATTTGCCTCTACCATGGCTACTTGCCTGCCTTTCCTGCGGCGCAAGGCTTGTCGCCAGCGCCGTTCGCTGCTCTCTACACACACTTTTCCTCATGCCGCCCGCCGATCTGCGCCTGTTGTCAGCGCATTTCCTCGGCAGGGGTCACGCCCAGAATACCAAGACCGGCCGAAATTACAACGGCCACGGCACTGGGCAGGGCGATTTTTGCCGATGTGGCGGCGGCGTCGCCCTCTTGCAGAAAGCGCAGGGCGGGCCTGTCATTGCCCTTGTTCCACAGGGCGTGAAACTCGCCGGCCAGTTCGTAAAGGTAAAAGGCGATGCGGTGCGGCTCATGGGCGCGGGCCGCGATCTCGACCAGCCGCGGCCATTCGGCCAGCTTGCGCGCCAGCGCCCGCTCGGCCGGGTCCTCGATCAGCGGCGCACCGGCCGCGATCCCCGCCGCCTCGGCCTTGCGCAGCACCGACCGGATCCGGGCATGGGCATATTGCACATAGAAAACCGGGTTGTCGCGGGATTGCTCCAGCACCTTGGCAAAGTCGAAATCCAGCGGCGCGTCGTTCTTGCGCGTCAGCATCACGAAACGGGTCACGTCGGGGCCGACCTGCTCGACCACATCGCGCAGGGTGACGAAATTGCCGGCGCGCTTGGACATCTTGAAGGGCGCGCCATTCTTGAAGAGCCGCACCAGTTGGGTGAGCTTGATATCCAGCGGCACCCGGTCGTCCGACAACGCCGAAACCGCCGCCTTCATGCGCTTGACATAGCCGCCGTGATCGGCGCCGAATACATCAATAAGCGCGTCGAACCCCCTGATAATCTTGTCATAATGATAGGCGATGTCGGGGGCGAAATAGGTCCAGGAGCCATCGGATTTCATGATCGGCCGATCCACGTCATCGCCATGCGCGGTCGAGCGGAACAGGGTCTGCTCGCGCGGTTCCCAATCCTCGGGCATCTTGCCCTTGGGCGGCTCCAGCACCCCCCTGTAGATCAGCCCCTTTTCGCGCAGCGCCTCGATCGCCGCCTCGATCCGGCCGCTGTCATAGAGCGACTTTTCCGAGAAATAGCTGTCCATCCGCACGCCCAGCGCCTCCAGGTCGGCGCGGATCAGCTCCATCATCGCCTCGGTGGCAAAGGCGCGGACCTCGGCAAGCCAGACCGCTTCGGGCTGATCCAGCCACTTGTCGCCCACCTTTTCGGCCAGCGCCTGCCCCACCGGCACCAGGTAGTCGCCGGGATAGAGCCCCTCGGCAATCTCGGGGGCATGGCCCAGCGCCTCGCGGTAACGTTCATAGACCGAGCGCGCCAGCACATCCACCTGGGCGCCGCCGTCGTTGATGTAATATTCGCGCGTCACCTCGTGGCCGGAAAACTCCAGCAGCGCGGCCAGCGCGTCGCCGAAAACCGCGCCGCGCGTGTGGCCCACATGCAACGGCCCGGTGGGGTTGGCCGAGACATATTCCACATTCACCCGCGCGCCGCGCCCCAGATCCGAGCGGCCATATTCCGGCGCCCCCGCCACATGCGCCACCAGTTCCGGCCAGACCTCCGGCGCCAGCGTCAGGTTGAGAAAACCCGGCCCCGCCACCTCGGCCCTGGCAATGCGGGCGTCCTCGGCCAGCCGCGCCGCCAGCTTCTCGGCAATATCGCGCGGCTTCTGGCCGGCGGGCCGGGCCAGCACCATGGCCGCATTGGTGGCCATGTCGCCATGGGCGGCATCGCGCGGCGGCTCGACCGCGACATTGGCAAGCGGCAGCCCCTCGGGCAGCTCGCCCGCCGCCACCATCGCATCAAGCTGATCGGTGACCAGCCGCCTCATATCCTGA
>CAZPDV010000150.1:0-5266 GCA_964585355.1 uncultured Aliiroseovarius sp. | reverse complement strand
CGAATGAACCAAACCGCCCACATATCTCTTCAGTAACCAGCAATTTCAAAGAGCGACAGACAAAACAAACTGAGATGCGCCCTAACTTTTCGGCGCGCCCCGCCTGCCTCATCTGCATTTTTCGTCTGCGTCGCGTTGCCACCCTTCCGCGTTTCCGCTTCCGTGTGGCCCGTTGTCCGCCCCGCCTGCGCGTCTCAGCGCCGCCGGTGAGGGGGTGTTTAGGCCTACTGGCTGAGTCCCGCAAGTACTTTTTTGCACGAAAACGCACTTTTTTGAAAATGTCCGGATTTCCTCAGGAAATATGTCGGTTCGCGCAATTTCCGGCTATTTCTCCCGCGGTTTTTTGCAACAAGATTATCGCCATGGGCGACCCGTTGCCGGGTTTTCCCCGAGAATCCCCCAAGCCCGTCCGGAATCGGGGCAAGAATCGCCCGGCTCTCGGCAGAATCGCCCAGGCGAGTCGGCTTTTCGGCGCCGCCGGGGCGATTCCCGTGCAAGAATGGCAAGTGCCAAGAATAACCGGGCGGGCAAGCCACCGGCTAGGCCGCGCCGTTGGTTGACGGGCCGAGCTTGTGCCAGACCCAGCTGCAGCATCTGGCCAGGTTGATCCGGCTGATCAGCAGCACAAGGATACCCGCCAGGTAGGCCAGCGCTTCGGGCTGCCAGACCTTGGAGATCAGGGTGTAATGCACGCCCCCCAGGATCAGCACCGGATAGGTCAGCTTGTGCAGGCGGCGCCAGCGCACCGGGCCAAGCTTGCGCAAGGACCAGTTGTTCGAGGTCACCGCCAGCGGAATCATCAGGGCAAAGGCGGTCATGCCGATGGTGATGTAGGGGCGCTTGAGGATGTCGGCCCAGATCTGGCTGGGAATCTGCACGTCCAGCACCAGCCAGACCAGAAGATGCAGGAAGATATAGGAAAAGCCGATCAGGCTGATGGCGCGACGAAACCGGATCAGGCTGATGCCGGTGAACTTGCGCAGGGGCGTGATCGCAAGGCTGACGACCAGGAGCTGCAGGCCACGCTTGCCAATCGCCAGCTCCAGCCCCCTGACCGGATCCACGCCAAGCCCGCCGGTCACGGCCTGCCAGAACAGCCAGACCGGCGGCGCCACCGCCAGCAGGTACAAAAGCCAGACCGGCACCCGCCGCAGCCCGCCATTGATGGTTTGCGAAACGGTCATGCGGCCTCAGTAATACCTGGTAAGGTCCATGCCGGCATAGAGGTCCGCGACCCACTCGCCATAGCCATTGAACATCAGCGTCTCCTGCCGGCGGGCAAACAAGCCGCCCCCGATCCTGCGCTCGGTCGCCTGGGACCAGCGCGGGTGATCCACGTTCGGGTTCACATTGGCATAAAAGCCGTATTCGTTGGGCTGAAGCGAATTCCAGGTGGTCGGCGGCTGCTTGTCGGTCAGGGTGATCTTGACGATGGTCTTGAGCGACTTGAAGCCGTATTTCCACGGCACCACCAGCCGCAGAGGCGCGCCGTTCTGCTTGGGCAGATCTTCGCCGTAAAGGCCGGTCACCAGCATGGTCAGCGGGTGCATGGCCTCGTCCAGGCGCAACCCCTCGCGCGAAGGCCAGTCAAGGCGGTTGGTCTTTTGCATCGGCATCTCTTCGGGCCGGACCAGGGTTTCAAAGGCGACATATCTGGCGCCGGGCTGCACCCCGACCTGATCCAGCAACTGGTTGAGCTCAAACCCCACCCACGGCACCACCATCGACCAGGCCTCGACACAGCGCATGCGGTAGATCCGCTCCTCCATCGCCTTGCCCTTGAGAATATCGGCCAGGTCGTAATTGCCCGGCCGCTCGACCATGCCGCCGATCTCGACCGACCAGGGGTCGGTGGTAAGCGCATGCGCCCGCTTCGGTGCATCGCCCTTGGAGAAACCGAACTCATAGAAATTGGTATAGCTGGTAATATCCTCAAGCCGGTTGGGCGTGGCGTCGGCATCGTATTTGCTGGCCGCGAAAGCCGGGCCGGTCAGCGTCGCCACGCCGGCCGCTCCGGCAGCGGCCATGATCTGCCGGCGGTTCAGGTACTCTGCCCGCGGCGTGATATCGGAATATTTCAGGTCACTCTTGAAAGCCATGGTTGGTCTCCTCGCGTTTCCCGACCTGACTTAATGACATACGCGACCAAAGCCAAAGCACAACAATTCACGAATATGTTGACCGGATGTAACCTTTTCAGATCTTTCCCTGACCGGGTTCCTGCGACGGGAACATTTCGTTCATCGGCACGGAACATCCATCCGGCTGCACCAGCCGCACATGCCGCCGGCGCATCAGCCGCGGTTCGGCCACACCGACGCTATGCGCGATGGTCTCGACCTCATGGGTCAGGCAGGTGGCATATCGCGCCACGCTCTCGCTATGCTCTTCGGGCACCAGCCCCTTTTGCAGCCGCGGGTCATGGGTGGTGATGCCGGTAGGACAGGTATTGCGGTTGCATTTCAGGGCCTGGATGCACCCCAGCGCGAACATGAAGCCGCGCGCGCTGACGGTAAAATCCGCCCCCGCACACAGCGCCCAGGCCACATCGCCCGGATTGACCATCTTGCCCGAGGCAATCAGCCGGATGCGATCCTTGAGCCCGGCCGCATCGCGCAGGTCGGCCACCACCGGCAGCGCCTCGCGGATCGAGGTGCCGACCAGGTCGATCAGCGGCATCGGCGCAGCCCCGGTGCCGCCCTCGCCACCATCAATGGTGATGAAATCCGGGGCCGAAGCCTCGCCGCGCTCGCGGATCAGGGCGAACAGCGCCTCGAACGGCTCGCGCGCGCCAAAAACGGTCTTGAACCCGGTGGGCTTGCCGGTCACCTCCCGCACCCGCGCCACCAGATCCAGCAGATCACCCCAATCGTCCACCTCGGCATGCCGATTGGGCGAAATCGACGCCTCGCCCACCGGAATGCCGCGAATGGCGGCGATTTCGGGCGTGACCTTGGCAGCGGGCAGGATACCACCCTTGCCGGGCTTGGCCCCCTGCGCCAGCTTGATCTCGAACATCTTTACCTGTTCATGCGCCGCCACCTCGCGCAGCTTGTCATCGGACAATTTCCCATCCGGCCCGCGCACGCCGTATTTGGCAGTACCGATCTGAAACACGATATCGGCGCCGCCCTGCAGGTGATAGGGCGACAGGCCGCCCTCGCCGGTATTCATCCAGATCCCGGCCTTTTTCGCCCCCATGGAAAGCGCGATCACCGCCGGCCGGCTGAGCGCGCCATAGCTCATGCCGGATATGTTGACGATCGAACGCGCCTCGTAAGGGTGGCGTGCGCCGGGGCCGATCAGCATCGGCCTGGTCCGGGCAAACTGATCCTGCAGCGGCGGAAAGGCGGCGTTGACGAAAATCGGCGTGCCGACCACGTTCAGGTTGCGGGTCGAGCCGAAGGCGACCGTGTTGCCCTTGCCGGCACCGGCGCGCTCGATCCAGTCCCGCTGGGCCCGGTTGAAAGGCAGCTCCTCGCGGTCCATGGCAAAGAAATACTGGCGAAAGAACTCTCCCAACCCCGTGAACAGCTTGCGAAAACGGCCGATCACCGGATAGTTGCGCCGCACCGCATCGCGGGTCTGGAACCGATCCAGGAAAAACAGGATCAGCAACAGCGCCAGCACGGCGCCGATCACCACGATCAACGCGAAAGACAGATATTCAAGCACCCAGATCATGCATTCCCCCGCCCTTGCTCCCGTGCAGACCCGCCGGTTCAGGCGGCTTTCGATTTGCCCTTGCCGCCCTTGCGCTGCCTGGGCCGCAACAGGTGGTTCTTGTTGAGGCGATAGCGCTGAACGGTCTCGGTCACGTCATAGCCCAGCGCCTCGGCCCAGGCCATGAACGCGGTCTCGTTCTCATTGTCCACTTCCACCAGCAGGATCGGCCGATGCGCCCTGATCACACCATCCAGCCCGGCCAGAACCGCCATCTCCATGCCTTCCACGTCGATCTTGATCATCGCCGGCGCTTCGCCCTCAAGCAGACGGTCGCCGGGCAGCACCTGCAAGCTCCCCTCGCCCGGCAGCATCTTCGCGCCGCCCAGGTTGCGCTCGCGCTTTTCCATGGCAAAGCCGCCCTCTTCGCGCGCGCCCACCCCCACGCCCAGCCGCGACAGGTCAAAGACATCCTCAAGCCCGTTGACCAGCACATTCTGCACAAGCAGGCGATAGGCCAGCGGGTTGGGCTCAAACGGGATCACCCGCCCGGCCCCCAGAAACAGCGCGGCGAACAGGCCGTGATTGCCCACATTGGCGCCGATATCCACGAAGGTGCCGCCGGCGGGGAAGATGTCCTTGAGCTTGCCCAGCTCCCTGGCCTCATAGAACTGACCGCGCCGGTGATTGCGCTGAATCGGATCGTTTTCCATGTCGGTGCAGAAGATCACGCGACGGCCGTCGATCCGCGCGGTGGTCAGGGTGACCGGCGCCGATTGCACCGGGCGGCCCAGGCGCAGCCGCTTGTTGATACGCTTGATTTCGGGGGTCATGCCCGGCTCCCTGTCATCGTTACCGGCAACATGCAACCGATCCGCCTTGCCGACAAGGAAAAACCCCGCCGGATCGCTCCGGCGGGGCTCACATTGGATGACGCGGCCGCGATTATTCGGCGGCTTCTTCCACCGCTTCCTCTTCCGAGCCGGGCCCGCGGCGGGACGAGATCAGCAACCGCCCCTCGCCCGCGCCCACGGTGACGATATCGCCGTCCATCACCTCGCCCGCAAGGATCAGCTCGGCCAGCTCGTCCTGCAGGTAATGCTGGACGACCCGCTTGAGCGGACGCGCGCCATAGACCGGATCATAGCCCTTGTCAGCCAGCCACTTGCGCGCCGCATCGTCGATCTCGAGCGTGATGTTGCGCTTGGCCAGGCGCTTGGCCAGCAGGCCGACCTGAATATCGACAATGCCGGTCATGTCCTCACGCGTCAGCCGGTCGAAGATGATGATCTCGTCCAGACGGTTGAGGAATTCCGGGCGGAAATGCGACCGCACCGCCTCCATCACCTCGGCCTTGGCCTCGGAACTGTCGGCCCCTTCGGGCAACATGCTCAGCGCCTGCGACCCGAGGTTCGAGGTCAGGATGATCAGCGTCTGCTTGAAGTCCACCGTCCGCCCCTGGCCATCGGTCAGCACCCCGTCATCGAGCACCTGCAACAGCACGTTGAACACGTCCGGGTGGGCCTTTTCCACCTCGTCGAACAGGATCACCTGATAGGGCCGGCGCCGCACCGCTTCGGTCAGAACACCGCCCTCCTCATAG
>CAZPDV010000149.1:0-5319 GCA_964585355.1 uncultured Aliiroseovarius sp. | reverse complement strand
CGCGGCATTTTTCGGTGATCGCCCCCGGCCTGAGCTTCCATGCCGCCCGCCCGGTGGCCGCGCTCGACCGGGTGGCGCTTTCGCCGGGGTTGCGGCTGGTGGATGCAGGGGTCGAACAGGGGCCGCTGGCCAGCATTGCCTCGGACCATTTGCCGATCTGGGCGGATGTGCAGCTCCCGGCCTGAGCCCCCGCCCCTTTCATCTTTCCCCAAATACTCCCGCCGGAGGCGTGGCTTCCCCCGCCCCACGCCGCATGTTAGAAGGTGAAAAACCCGGGGGACGCGCATGACCTATCTGCAGATCGCCTCGCTCCTGATCGTGCTGGCGGGGGCCTTTGGCGCGGTGAACTACCTGTTTCTGAAGCTCCCCGCCTCGATCGGCATCCTGGTGGTGGCGCTCCTGGCCTCGCTTGCGGTGCTGGCGCTGGACTGGCTGTTGCCCGGTGCCCATATCGGCGCCGGCATGCGCGATCTGGTGGGCAGTATCGACTTCTCGCAGGCCCTGCTCGACGGCATGCTGGGGCTGTTGCTGTTTGCCGGCGCGCTGCATGTCAAGATCGGCGATCTGCGGGCGCAATGGCGGGTGGTATTCCTGATGGCGACCATGGGGGTGGCGCTGTCCACCCTGGTGGTGGGGGCGGGCTTTTCCTGGCTCACCGGCATGCCGCTTCTGATCGCGCTGGTGTTCGGCGCGCTGATCTCGCCCACCGATCCGGTGGCGGTGCTGGGGGTGCTGCGCGAGGCCAGCCTGCGCAAGAGCCTCGAGACCAAGATCGCCGGCGAGAGCCTGTTCAACGATGGCGTCGGATACGTGGTCTATCTGGTGCTGATCGGGCTGGCCTTTCCGGCCATGGGCGGGCATGGCGGCGCGCCGGGTGAGGCCGGCGGCCTGGCCGCGGCCGGTCAGCTTTTCCTGCGCGAGGCGGTGGGCGGGCTGCTGCTGGGGGTGGTGCTGGGCTGGCTGACCTTCCGGGTGATGCGGCTGATCGACGATTATGCGCTTGAGGTGCTGATCACGCTGGGGCTTGCCTTTGGCGGTTACGAGCTGGCCGGGGCGCTGGCGGTGTCGGCCCCGATCATGGCGGTGGCGGCGGGGCTTCTGATCGGCGATGTGGGCGCCCGCCACGGGATGAGCGAGGAGACCCGCAAATATGTCGGCGCCTTCTGGGCGCTGATCGACGAGATCCTGAACGCGGTGCTGTTCCTGATGATCGGGTTCCAGGTCTTTGCCATCACCTTTACCATGGACAGCCTGCAGGCCGGCGCCGCGGCAATCGTGCTGGCGCTTCTGGCCCGGCTGGTGGCGGTGGCGGTGCCGGTGGTGGTGCTCAGACCGTTTCGCAGCTTCTCGGCCGGGGTGGTGCCGATCATGACCTGGGGCGGGCTCAAGGGCGGTATCTCGGTGGCGCTGGCGCTGTCGCTGCCCGAAAGCGAATGGAAACCCCTGATCCTGACCGCGACCTACATGGTGGTGATCTTCTCGATCATCGTGCAGGGGCTGACCGTGGCCCCGCTGGCCAGCCGCCTGGGTCGCGAACCCGAGCTGATGTAGCCGGCGCCCGCTTGCGGTTTGCCGGGCGAGCCCCTAGAATTTGCCGGTATCGGAGCGCGACATGAGCAAGACCATCCTTGAAAAATGCGAGATGCACGGCCTGCGCATGACCGAGCAGCGCCGGGTCATCGCCCAGGTGCTTGAGACCGCGCACCGCGACCACCCGGATGTCGAGGCCCTGCATGCCCGCGCCGCCGCCATCGACCCCGGCATTTCCATCGCCACCGTCTATCGCACCGTCAAGTTGTTCGAGGAAGCCGGCATCCTGCTGCGCAACGAATTTGCCGATGGCCGCGCCCGCTATGAAAAGGCCGACCGCGACCATCACGACCACCTGATCGACATGAATACCGGCGCGGTGATCGAATTTTGCGACCCCGAGATCGAGCGCCTGCAGGAGCGCATTGCCGAAAAGCTGGGCTATACGCTGATGGATCACCGGCTCGAGCTCTACGGCGTGCCTATTCGAAAGAAATAACCCCGCCCCCGGCATCATGGCTGGCGGTGAAATGCAGCGCGTTCAGGGTGCTGCCCACCAGCGTGCCCTGCAGGTCGGCGGTCTTCTGCATGGCAATCTGACGCAGGACGCTATGCGACAGGGCCAAAAGCACATGCTCCCCCGACGGCGGAATCACCGCCACGATGCGAAACGCCACATCGCCCAGGTCGGGAAGCTGGTACAGCGCCACCAGTTCCACCGCCGGATAGCCGGCAATCTCGCTGGCCCGCACCCCCAGAAGCCGCATCTCCTGGCCTTCGGTTACCGAGGGAAACACCTGGTTGCGCAGCATGTCGGCAAGGTTGGCCTGGCGTTCCTGCAACGGCGCCTCGGGCATGGTGGCCTCGCGCATTTCCAGCTTTTCCAGCACCTGGCCATCCATGTCAAAAAAGGTGACCACCATGTATTTGCCTTCCTGCGACGTATCGAGGCGCACCTGCATCCGGTCCTCGGCGGTGGGGATGGCAGTGGTGAAGTAAAGCGGCATCTGCCGCCCCGAGCGGGCCTCGAAATCGGCGTCAATGGTGACATTGGCGCGGGCCCCGCCCTCAAGCACCGCCTTGTAATCGAAGCCCTGAGCCAGGGCCGCGGTTCCGATCAGCGCGGCCAGCACCAGGGCCGTGAAAAAGCGAAATGAAATCATGTCGATATCTCCAATAAGCCAAACAATGCGCCAGCCTAACCGCGGGCGCGACCCGGCACAAGCTTTTCTCTGGCACAGCCGCAGGCAAACGGGCATAGTCGCCGCCGAGCCACCGCCGCTCGTGAACAGATCCCGGACCCGGCCATGCACAACCTTCGCCCGATCGCGCTGATGATCCTTTCCATGGCCTGCTTTACCATTGGCGACAGCGCCATCAAGCTGGCCGCGCGCAGCATTCCGGCCGGCGAGGTGCTGGCGGCGATCGGGCTGTTTGGCGCCGCCGCCTTTGCCGCCATGACCCGGGCGCAGGGCCACCGGGTGCTGGCCCCGGACCTGTTCCACCGGGCGGTGCTGGCGCGCAACCTGTTCGAGGTGATCGGCACCCTGTGCATGGTCACCGCGCTGTCGCTGGTGGCGCTTTCCACCACGTCGGCCATCCTGCAGGCAACCCCGCTGGCGGTGACGCTGGGGGCGGCGGTGCTGCTGCGCGAGCCGGTGGGCTGGCGGCGCTGGCTGGCCACCATCGTCGGCTTTGGCGGGGTGCTGCTGATCGTGCGGCCGGGCGCGGCGGGGTTCGAGCTTGCCAGCCTCTGGGCGGTGGCGGCGCTGGGCGCGCTGGCCATGCGCGACCTGCTGACCCGGCTGGCGCCCGCCACCACCCCGACGCTCCGGCTGGCCACCTATGGCATGGCCAGCCTGTTTCCCGCCGGGCTGATCTCCATGGCCCTGTTTGGCCAGCCGCCGGTGACCATGGGCCTGGCCACCAGTGTGCAGGTGGCGCTGGCGGTGGGGTTCGGCGTTGCCGGCTACTGGGCGCTGACCGCTGCCATGCGCATGGGCGAGGTCTCGGTGGTGGCGCCGTTTCGCTATGCCCGCATCCTGTTTGCGATCGCCGCCGGGATACTGGTGTTTGGCGAGCGCCCCGACCGCTGGGTGCTGATCGGCGCGGCGATCACCGTGGCTGCCGGGCTGTACATTTTCCTGCGCGAAGGCCGGCTGAAAAAGGCCGGCTGAGCCGCGGCGGCGGTTTCCATCCCGGCCCCGGCCTGCTAAGAGGCGCGGGAAACAGCCACTCTGCCACAAAGAGGCCGCCATGAGCACCATCATCGACATTTTCGCGCGCGAGATCCTGGACAGCCGGGGCAACCCCACCATCGAGGTTGACGTCACCCTCGAGGACGGCACCATGGGCCGGGCGGCGGTGCCCTCGGGCGCCTCGACCGGGGCGCATGAGGCGGTGGAGCGGCGCGACGGTGACGCGGGGCGCTATATGGGCAAGGGCGTGCTGGGCGCGGTCGAGGCCGTGAACGGCGAGATTGCCGACATGCTGGTGGGCTTTGACGCCACCGAGCAGGAGGCGCTGGACGCGGCCATGTGCGAGCTGGACGGCACCGCCAACAAGTCCCGGCTGGGGGCCAATGCCATCCTCGGCGTCAGCCTGGCCGCCGCCAGGGCCGCCGCCGATTTTTCCTCGCTGCCGCTCTATCGCTATATCGGCGGCACCTCGGCGCGGGTGCTGCCGGTGCCGATGATGAACATTCTCAATGGCGGCGAACATGCCGACAACCCGATCGACATCCAGGAATTCATGATCGTGCCGGTGGGCGCGCCCAGCATCCGCGAGGCGGTGCGCTGGGGCTCGGAAGTGTTTCACAGGCTCAAGGCGGAACTGAAAGCCGCGGGGCTGAGCACCAGCATCGGCGACGAGGGCGGCTTTGCCCCGGCGCTCAGCTCGACCCGGGCGGCGCTGGACATCATCATCAGCGCCATCGAGAAAGCCGGCTATGCGCCCGGCAAGGACATTTTCCTGGCGCTCGATTGCGCCGCGTCGGAATATTACAAGGACGGCCGCTATGAAATGAAGGGCGAGGGCCTGTCGCTCGACCCGGCGCAGAACGTGGATTACATCGCCGGGCTGGTGGCGGATTACCCGATCTTCTCGGTCGAGGACGGCATGGACGAGGATGACTGGGAGGGCTGGGCGATGCTGACCCAAGCGCTGGGCGACAAGATCCAGCTGGTCGGCGACGATCTTTTCGTCACCAATCCCCAGCGGCTGGCCGAGGGCATCCGCCGGCATTCGGCCAATTCGATGCTGGTCAAACTCAACCAGATCGGCAGCTTGTCCGAGACCCTGCAGGCGGTGGACATGGCCACGCGCGCGGGCTTCACCAACGTGATCTCGCACCGCTCGGGCGAGACCGAGGACACCACCATCGCCGACCTTGCCGTGGCCACGAATTGCGGGCAGATCAAGACCGGAAGCCTGTCGCGGACCGACCGGCTTGCCAAGTACAACCAGTTGATTCGCATCGAGGAATCTCTGGGAGAGAGCGCCGTTTATGCCGGACGCTCGGTGCTCAGGGGGTAAGCCAGGGCGCTCATGTTCCGGGGCTGCGGGCCGCTTGGCAAGGCGACACGGATGGGCCGAAACATGCCTTGGCATCTGCGCTCACCAGAACGGCAAAGCGGATAGCGGCTGGCGGCGCAGAGTGGCATGCAAGATCGTTTTCCGGTTTTCCGGTTTTCCGGTTTTCCGGTTTTCCGGTTTTCCGGTTTTCCGGTTTTCCGGTTTTCCGGTTTTCCGGTTTTCCGGTTTTCCGGTTTTCCGGTTTTCCGGTTTTCC
>CAZPDV010000148.1:0-5321 GCA_964585355.1 uncultured Aliiroseovarius sp. | reverse complement strand
GGCGTTGTCCTTTGGATTTACCCGGTTTCCCGGCACCCGACAGGCATCCCCTTGCGGGGGCCACCAACACCAATGAAGCCGCGCTTATAGCGCCCCGTGGCCGGGAGTCAACGCTTCTTTTCCTTGCGTTCCGCCAAGACACGCCGGGAGCGAATGCGCCCCCCGAGGCAACGGCTCACATGCCGCGCACGGTTTCGACCATCAGCGCCACGTTTTCCGGGTCTGCATCCGGGGTGATGCCGTGACCGAGGTTGAAGATATGCGGCCCCTTGGAAAAGGCCCGGACGATGGCGCGGGTTTCGTCGATCAGCCTTTGCCCGCCCGTCACCATGTGGCCCGGCGCCAGGTTGCCCTGCACGCAGCCGTCCACCTGCACATTCTGCGCCGCCCATTCGGCGGAAACCGAGTTGTCCAGCGCCACGCAATCGGCCCCGGTTGCCCTGGCAAATCCCACATATTTTTCGCCCGCCTCGCGCGGAAAGGCGATCACCGGCACGCCGGGATGGCGGGCCTTCAGCGCCGCTATGATCTCGCGCGCGGGGGCCATGGCATAGGCATCGAAATCCGCCCCCTTGAGCGACCCTGCCCAGCTGTCGAACAGCTTGACCACCTCCGCCCCGGCCTCGATCTGGGCCGAGAGGTACTCGATCGTCGCCGCCGTGACCCGCGCCAGCAGCGCTTCGAAGGTTGCCCGGTCCGCGGCGATCAGCGCATGCGCCGGACCCTGGTCGGGGGTGCCGCGCCCGGCGATCATGTAGGTCGCCACCGTCCACGGCGCCCCGGCAAAGCCGATCAGCGCGGTTTCCGCCGGCAATTCGCGCGCCAGGATGCGCACGGTTTCATAGACCGGCGCAAGGTGATCGTGGATCGCATCCGCGGGCTTCAGCGCCGCCAGTTCGGCCGGCGTGGTGATGGTGGAAAGGCGCGGCCCCTCGCCCTGGGCAAACCACAGCTCGGCCCCCAGCGCCTGCGGCACCAGCAGGATATCGGCAAACAGGATCGCCGCGTCAAAGCCATAGCGCCGGATCGGCTGCAACGTCACCTCGGCGGCCAGATCCGGGGTATAGCACAGGCTGAGGAAATCTCCGGCCTGTGCCCGGGTGGCACGATATTCGGGCAGATAGCGCCCGGCCTGGCGCATCATCCAGATCGGCGGGGTCGGCAGGGTTTCGCCCGCAAGGGCGCGCAACAGCTTCTTGGTCATCGGGCTTCCTTTCGCTTGGGGCCTAGGTCGGCGCTCTGCGACAGGAAGTCAAGCGCCGGGCGTTGCCACGACACCGTGACGCAGATAAAGGGGGGGCATGACGCATGATCTCCCCTCCCCCGCCCGACCGCTGAAAATCGGCACCCGTGGCTCGCCCCTGGCGCTGGCCCAGGCGCACGAGACCCGCGCCCGGCTGATGGCCGCCTTCGACCTGCCCGAGACGGCCTTTGTCATCGAGGTCATCAAGACCAGCGGCGACCGGATCCAGGACCGGCCGCTGAAAGAGGTGGGGGGCAAGGGCCTGTTCACCAAGGAGATCGAGGAGGCGCTGCTGACCGGGAGCATCGACATCGCGGTGCATTCCATGAAGGACATGCCGGTGGAGCAGCCCGCCGGGCTGGCACTTGACACCTTTCTGCCGCGCGAAGACGTGCGCGATGCGTTCGTGTCGCTCGCCCATGGCGGGCTTGACGACCTGCCCGAGGGCGCGGTGGTCGGCACCTCGTCGCTCCGGCGCCGGGCGCAACTGCTCAACCGGCGGCCCGACCTTCGGCTGGTCGAGTTTCGCGGCAATGTCCAGACCCGCATGCGCAAGCTGGCCGACGGCGTGGCCGAGGCCACCTTCCTGGCCATGGCCGGGCTGAACCGGCTGGGCATGGATGTGCCTGCCTGCGCGATTTCCCCCGATGACATGCTGCCCGCCGTGGCCCAGGGCGCCATTGGCATCGAGCACCGCGAAGCTGACCGCGCCACCGGCCACATGCTGGCCGCCATTCACCACCTTGAGACCGGTCAGCGCCTTGCCGCCGAGCGCGCCTTTCTGGCCGCGCTGGATGGCTCTTGCCAAACGCCGATTGCCGGGCTGGCCGAACTGGATGGCGGCACCCTCACCCTGCGCGGCGAAATCCTGCGTACCGATGGCAGCGAAGCGCTTGCCGACAGCATCAGCGGCCCGATCGAAGACGGTGCAGAACTGGGCAAGACCCTGGCCCGAGACCTGCTGGCCCGCGCGGGCGAGGGGTTTTTCGACTGGCGCTAGGGTCAGGCCGCGCCGCCCGGCTCACCCGCAATGCGGATGAGCCTTGCCGCGCTCAATCGTTAGCCACGCGCGGAATGTCGGAGGCGCCAAGATCGCCGCCGTCAAAGGTGCTGCCACCCAGCGGGTCCGGGCCAAAGCGGTTCTCGCCCGGCGTCCCCCTGGTAGCCAGCCAGACGATCAGCAGGATAATCCCGATCACCGGCACCAGAACGATCCAGTACCACCAGCCGGAGCGGTCGGTGTCATGCAGCCGGCGCACGATGACAGATATATTGGGCAGGAACGACGCCAGCAGGAAAAGCCCGCTGAAAACCGGCATGCTGGTTTGCGCCTCGAAGCCGCCGGGCATCGTGGTGACGGTCCCGAACAGGAACGAATCGACAAAGGTCAGGATGAAATTCATCCCCATGATGAACAGAACAAACCACCAGAATTCGGACCGCGCGGCGCGGCCGGAAAAGGTGGCGTATTTTGAGTAACAGGTTTTGACGGCTGTCATGAAATCCATTTTTTTCTCCCTTCCTGAAAAATTTATGCGCTACTTAAGCCCGCAAAGCGCAGGCCGATCAACAGAAAACGCGACCCGGCGTGCTATTTTTCGCCAATTCGCGGTTCGGTTCCCGCCAGAATCCGCGAGATATTGTAGCGGTGCCGCCAGAAAATCAGCGCCGCCAGCACCACCAGCAACCCGGTCAGAGACCCGCGCCCCAGCGCCCAGGCAATGAACGGCGAAAGCGCCGCCGCGCTCAGCCCGCCAATGGACGAGATCCGGCTCAGCCGCGCCGCCACCAGCCAGATCAGCGATGCCGCCAGCCCCACCGGCCAGGCCAGCACCCACAGCGTGCCCAGCCAGGTGGCCACGCCCTTGCCCCCCCGAAAGCCCAGGAACACCGGATAGCAATGGCCCAGGCACGCCATCAGCCCGGCAAGCTGGGCCGCGTCCTCGCCGATCCAGACCCGCGCCGCCAGCACCGCGATGCCGCCCTTGCCCGCGTCCAGCACCAGGGTCAGCAGCGCCGCCAGCTTGTTGCCGGTGCGCAGCACATTGGTCGCGCCGATATTGCCCGACCCGATCTTGCGCAGGTCGCCCAGCCCGAAAACCCGGGCCATCACCATGCCGAACGGCACCGCGCCCAGCAGATAGGCGGCAACGGCGACCGCGGCCAGCATGGCCGGCGATGTGGTGAGATCAGGCAGCATCCTCGCCTCCGAATACCCGCCGGCCGGCAACCCAGGTGCCCCGCACCCGGCCCTGCATCCGGGCCTCGTCAAACGGCGTGTTCTTGGATTTCGAGCGCAGCTTGAAGCGGTCCAGCACAAACGGCGCGTCGGCGTCGAACAGCACCAGATCGGCCGGCGCCCCCACCGCCAGCCGCCCGCCGGGCAGGCCAAAGCGGCGCGCCGGGTTCAGGCTCATCGCCCGCCACAGCGCCGGCAGCCCCACCGCCCCGGCGTGATAGAGCCGCATGGCCGCCGGCAGCAGGGTCTCGAGCCCAACCGCGCCCGAGGCCGCCTCCTCGAACGGCAGGCGCTTGCTTTCCTCGTCCTGCGGCGTGTGCATCGAACAGATGATGTCGATCAGCCCCTCGGCCACCGCCTCGACCATGGCGACGCGGTCCTCCTCGCTGCGCAGGGGCGGCTTGAGCTTGAAGAAGGTGCGATAATCGCCCACATCGAACGCATTCAGGGTCAGGTGGTGGATATTGACCCCGGCGCTGACATCGAGCCCGGCCTCTTTCGCCCGGCGCAGGGCCGGCAGCGCCACCGCGGTTGACAAGGCATCGGCGTGGTAGCGCGCGCCGGTCATCTCGACCAGCGCCAGGTCGCGCTCAAGCCCCATGCGCTCGGCCATGGGCGAAACTGCCGGCAGGCCGCGCAGGGTGGCAAACTTGCCCGAGGTCACCGCCGCGCCGCGCGACAGGCCCGGATCCTGCGGGTGCCCCATGACCAGCGCGCCCAGATCGGCGGCATAGGTCAGCGCGCGGGAAAATACCCTGGGGTCGGCCACCACATGGTCGCAATCGGTAAAGGCCACCGCGCCGGCATCCAGAAGAAAGCCGATCTCAACCATCTCGGCCCCGGCCCGCCCGCGGGTCAAGGCCGCCATCGGCCAGACATTGACCGGCGCCGCCTCGCGCGCGCGGGCGCTGGCAAAGGCCAGGGTCTCGGGGCTGTCGATGGCCGGCGTGGTGTCGGGGCGGATCACCATCGAGGTCACCCCGCCCGCCGCCGCCGCCGCGCCTGCGGTGCGAAAGCTCTCCTTGTGGCGCTCGCCCGGCTCGCCGATCTTGACCCCGATATCGACAATCCCCGGCGCCAGATGCAGGCCGCCGCACTCAACCACCTCGCCCGCCTGCGCAGGCGCGCCGGCCCCGATCGCGGCGATCCGCCCATGCTCGACCAGCAGCCAGCCAGAGGTCTCGCTGGCGGCCTCCGGGTCGATCAGGCGGGCATTGCTGAACAGGGTTGTGGTCATGGTCCGCCTCGGGCTGGGTGATATCTGCGTGGCCGTGTGCCCATGTCATGCCGCCCCGCGCGCCGGTTCACAAGCTTTTTTCACCAACCGCAGGCGGCACCGGCTCAGGCATGGCCAGCCTCGTTGCGCAGGCGGTCCTGTTCCTGGATATCGCGCATCATCCGGTAAACCCGGTTGCCGTCGCGGATATACTCAAAGCCGACCGGCACCAGATAGGTCCGCCCCTTGTCGCCGCGCCGCAGCTCTTTTGAAAAATGCAGCGAGGACAGGTCCCCGGCGGTGAATTCCAGGATCGTGTCGTCAGTGATCGGATAGCTTTTCAGCTTCTTGCCAAGGAGCGGCAGGTCGGTGGCGATGAAAGCGCGCCGGTTGGTCAGCGTGTACCAGGTGCGGGCGCGCCTGAACGGCCCCCACAACAGCGGCGACAGCAGCATTCCCACGCCAAGGCTGAAATGCAAAAGGCCAAACGCCCAGAAAGCCCCACCCACCTGCGCCACGCCGATCATCCAGAACAGCGCGAAGCCCGCAAAAATCAAACCGAAAATCATGATGGGGATATCGCGCGGCCTGAAATGCATCCCGGTATCCGGCCGCCCCTGCCA
>CAZPDV010000147.1:0-5333 GCA_964585355.1 uncultured Aliiroseovarius sp. | reverse complement strand
AGCACCGTCAGCACCCCGGTGCGCAGCGCCAGCCAGAAAAGCGTCCCCCTGGCCCCGACATACCGCGCCCGGAGATCCGCCAACGCCATGTCAGGTAAACCTGTTGTCCCGCGGGAAGCCCCGCGGCGCCATGCGGCCGGCGCCCGCGCGTTTGCCCATCCATTCGGCCAGGTTCGCCTCGGTCCGGCGCCGCCCGGCCGGATCAAGCCAGCTCAGCCCCTCGGCAAGGGTGAAGGTGGTGGCATCGGACAGGCCGCCATCCTTGTACTTTTGCAACCTCACCCCCTTGCCGCGCCCCATTTCCGGCAACTCCGAGAGGGGGAAAACCAGAACCTTGCGATTTTCGCCCACAACCGCCACATGGTCGCCCATCACCGGACGACAGACCCGCGCCCGCGCTTCGCCGCGCAGGTTCAGCACCTGTTTGCCGGTGCGGGTCTGGGCCAGCACGTCGTCCTCCTTCACCACGAAACCATCGCCCGCATCCGAGGCCAGCAGCAGCTTGCGCCCCGGCTGGTGAATGAACAGGTCCACCACCCCGGCCTCGTTCGGCAGGTCCACCATCAGGCGCACCGGCTCGCCCATGCCGCGCCCGCCGGGCAGGTTGGCCGCCGAAATGGTATAGAAGCGACCGTTTTCACCGAACAGCAGCAGCCGGTCGGTGGTTTCGGCATGGAAGATGAAGGCAGGACCGTCGCCATCCTTGAACTTGAGCTCGCGGTTCAGGTCGATATGGCCGGACATGGCGCGGATCCAGCCCATCCGGCTCATCACCACGGTGATCGGCTCGCGCTCGATCATCGCCTCCAGCGGCACCTCTTCCACCGCCGCCGCCTCGGCAAAGCTGGTGCGCCGGGCGCCGCCGGGCCAGTCGCGGCCGAACTGCTTTTTCACACCCTTGAGATCCTCGCCGATCCGCGCCCATTGCAGGGCCTCGCTGTCAAGCAGGTCCTCGAGCCCGGCGCGCTCTTCCATCAGCGCCTCCTGCTCGCGCTTGAGCTCCAGCTCCTCCAGCCGCCGGAGCGACCGCAGGCGCATGTTGAGGATCGCATCGACCTGTACTTCGCTCAGCTCGCCCTCGCCGGCGGGCGGGGTGACATAATCCGCCTCGGAGGTGGCGCGGGGATGGTCGCGCCCCCAATCCTCGCGCATCAGCGCCGCCTTGGGGTCGTCGTCATAGCGGATGATGTCGATGACGCGATCGAGGTTGAGAAAGGCGATGATGAAGCCCTCGAGCACCTCCAGCCGCCGGTCGATCTTGTCCATCCGGTGTTGCGAGCGGCGGATCAGCACCTCGCGGCGGAAATCGAGGAAGGCGCGCAGCACCTCCTTCATCGAACAGACCCTGGGCGTCACCCCGTCGATCAGCACGTTCATGTTGAGGCTGAAGCGGGTCTCGAGGTCGGACAGGCGAAACAGCATGTTCATCAACACGTTCGCATCCACATTCCGGGAGCGCGGCTCCAGCACCAGCCGGATGTCATCGGCGCTTTCGTCGCGCACATCCGCCAGGATCGGGATTTTCTTGAGCTGGATCAGCTCGGCCAGCTTCTCGATCAGCTTGGATTTCTGCACCTGGTAGGGGATCTCGGTGACCACGATCTGCCACTGGCCGCGCGGCAGTTCCTCGACCTCCCAGCGCGCCCGCAGGCGAAAGCCGCCACGCCCGGTGCGATAGGCCTGGGCGATGGCTTCGGGCGGCTCGACGATGATGCCGCCGGTGGGAAAATCCGGGCCGGGCACATATTTGAGCAGCGTGTCGTCGCGCGCATCCGGGGTCTTGATCAGGTGCAGGCAGGCATCGACCAGCTCGGCAATATTATGCGGCGGAATGTTGGTGGCCATGCCCACCGCGATACCGCTGGCGCCATTGGCCAGCAGGTTGGGAAACGTCGCCGGCAGCACCACCGGCTCCTGCAGGGTGCCGTCGTAGTTCTCGCGGAAATCCACCGCATTTTCCGCCAGCCCCTCCAGCATCGCCTCGGCAACCTGGGTCAGCCGGGCCTCGGTATAGCGCGAGGCGGCGGGGTTGTCGCCGTCGATATTGCCGAAATTGCCCTGCCCGTCCACCAGCGGATAGCGCACGTTGAAATCCTGCGCCAGCCGCGCCATGGCGTCATAGATCGCCGCATCGCCATGGGGGTGATAATTGCCCATCACGTCGCCGGAAATCTTGGCCGATTTGCGAAAGCCGCCGGTCGCGGTCAGCTTGAGCTCGCGCATGGCATACAGGATCCGCCGATGCACCGGCTTGAGCCCGTCGCGCGCATCCGGCAGGGCGCGGTGCATGATGGTCGAAAGCGCATAGGTCAGATAGCGCTCGCCCAGCGCCCGGCGCAGCGGCTCGGTCAGGTTACGGGCGGCTTCATCTTCGGTCACGTCACTCATGACGCCTGTCTAACCGGCGGGAATCGCCCCGGCAAGCCGCGTGGGGAAATGTTGCCTGTTTTCCCCTGCCTCCGGCGCGGATATGATGATAGACAGGCGCGACTTGAGGGGACGCATGGGAATTATCCGGCTGACATTGTTGACCGTGGCGGGGATTGGCGGGGCCATGCTGTGGTTCGGTCGCGATGAAGGCCTGCCGCAAGACCGGCTGGGCTATACCCCACGCCCGCCCGAGGTCGAGGCGACCGTGCCAACTGCAACCGCCGTGCCAACGCCCTCCCCCGCGCCGGCGCCCAATGCGACCGCCGCTTCCGCCCCCGCCACGGTGCCGGCACCCCAGCCGACCGAACCCGAAGGGCCGGCGGAACCGGCCACGCCCGCCCCCGCGCCGCTCCCTGTCGCAGCACCTGCCTCCGCGCCGGAGCCAGCGCCGCCAGCCTCCGCCACCGCCAGCCTGCCGGTGCTTTACGTCACCGGCAGCCGCGTCAACATGCGCGCCGCCCCCTCGACCCGCGACGGCATCGTGGCCAGTCTGGTGCGCGGCACGGCGGTGGAGCGTCTGGGCGACGCCGCGCCGGGCTGGGCGGAAATCCGCGTGGTCGAAACCGGCGCCGAGGGCTTCATGGCCAGCCGCTTCCTGTCGCCCGAGCGCCCCTGACCGGCGCTTGCCCCGCGCCGGCGCGCGCCCTATCAAGGGGCATGAACGCGCGCTCGATCCTGATCACCGGCTGTTCGTCAGGCATTGGCCTTGACGCGGCCCGCAGCCTGCACAAGCGCGGCTGGCGGGTCTTTGCCACCTGTCGGGCCGAGGCCGATTGCGCCCGGCTGCGCGACGAAGGGCTGGAAAGTTTCACGCTGGACCTGACCGATGCCGACAGTATCGGAACGGCGGTGGAGGAGGCACGTGCCCGCACCGGCGGCACCCTGGACGCGCTTTTCAACAATGGCGCCTTCGGCCTGCCCGGCGCCGCCGAGGACCTGCCCACCGATGCGCTGCGCGAGATTTTCGAGACCAATTTCTTTGGTTGGCACGAACTGACCCGCCGGGTGATTCCGATCATGCGGGCGCAGGGGCATGGGCGGATCGTGCAGAATTCCTCGGTGCTGGGAATCATCCCGATCCGCTGGCGGGCCGCCTATGCCGCCACCAAATTCGCGCTCGAGGGCTATAGCGACACCTTGCGGCTGGAACTGGCCGAGGCCGGGATCCGGGTGATCCTGATCGAGCCGGGGCCGATCACCACCGACATCCGCATCAAGTCGATCCCGCATTTCGAGCGCTGGATCGACTGGCGCGCCTCGCCGCACCGGGCGCGCTATGAGGCGTCGCTGCTCAAACGCCTCTATGCAAAGAATCCGCCACCCGACCCGTTCGAGCTGCCCCCTGCCGCGGTCACGAAAAAGCTGATCCACGCGCTCGAGGCCCGCCGGCCCCGGCCGCGCTATTACGTCACCACCCCCACCTATATTGCCGGCATTGCCCGGCGGCTGCTCTCGACCCGGATGCAGGACCGGCTGCTGGACAAGTCCTGACAACGCATTGCGGTTCGCGCCGCCAGGGGTTATCTGACGGGCAGCAAAAGGAACGCGCCATGATGCAAGACCCCTATTTCCTCGCCGTAGTCGCGGCGGTCGGCCTGACCATCGTCATCCTGTTCGTCGGGGTCATCAGCTTTGGCCTGGGCGGCAAGTTTCACCGCAAGAATTCCAACCGGATCATGCGCTATCGGATCGTGGCGCAGGCGGTGGCGATCGCACTGGTCCTGCTCTATGTCCTGGTCCGGCGCGGGGGCTGAGCATGGTCACCCTGTCGAAAATCTATACCCGCACCGGCGACAAGGGCGACACCGCCCTGGGCGATGGCAGCCGGGTGCGCAAATACGACCCCAGGGTCGAGGCTTACGGCACGGTGGATGAAACCAACGCGGCGGTGGGGCTCGCGCGGCTGTTTGCCACGGGCGCCATGGATGCCGACCTGGCCCGCATCCAGAACGATCTGTTCGACCTGGGCGCCGACCTGTGCCGGCCGGAAAGCCCGGCCGATGCCACCGCCGACACCCCGCCGCTGCGGATCAACCAGGCCCAGGTTGACCGGCTTGAAGCCGAAATCGACGCCATGAATGCCAACCTTTCGGTGCTCAAGAGCTTTATCCTGCCCGGCGGCAGCGCGCTGGCCGCGCATCTGCACATGGTGCGCACCATTGCCCGCCGGGCCGAACGCCTGGCCGTTGAACTGGCCAGCCACGAGAAGGTCAACCCGGCCGCGCTGAAATACCTCAACCGGCTGTCGGACTGGTGCTTTGTCGCCGCCCGGGTCGCCAATGCCAATGGCGCGGACGATGTGCTCTGGGTGCCCGGCGCCAACCGCTGACCCGGCGCCGGAACTTGCGCCAAACCCGGCCGCGGGCACGGCTATTTCCCGAAACGCGACGTCGCTTGCCCCGCCCGCGTCGTTTTCCCCCTGTTTTTGCAGCCGCAGAATCGCTAAACGGGGGCGAAGAACAACCTGATCAGGAGTGACACGCCCATGAAGGTGCTAGTGCCGGTTAAGCGCGTGATCGACTATAACGTGAAAGTCCGCGTCAAGGCGGATGGCAGCGGGGTCGATCTTGCCAATGTGAAAATGTCGATGAACCCGTTTGACGAGATCGCCGTGGAAGAGGCGATCCGCCTGCGCGAGGCCGGCAAGGCCGATGAGGTCGTGGTGGTCTCGATCGGCGTCAAGCAGGCGCAGGAAACCCTGCGCAACGCGCTGGCCATGGGCGCCGACCGCGCCATTCTGGTGGTCGCCGCCGAGGACGTGCATCAGGATATCGAACCGCTGGCCGTGGCCAAGATCCTGGCCAAGGTCGTCGAGGAAGAGGCCCCGGGCCTGGTGCTGGCCGGCAAACAGGCGATCGACAACGACATGAACGCCACCGGCCAGATGCTGGCGGCGCTGCTGG
>CAZPDV010000146.1:0-5379 GCA_964585355.1 uncultured Aliiroseovarius sp. | reverse complement strand
TGACTTCGTGCACCAGGTGGCGGTCGATATAGATCAGCGACGAGCCGTCGTCGGACTCCTCGATCAGGTGTGCGTCCCAGATCTTGTCGTAAAGTGTCTTGGGGGACATGGGTCCTCTCCCGTATGTGGAATTGCGGAAATGCGTGGGCGAAGGCGCGCCTATGGGCGGGCCAGAACCGAGCGGGCCTCGCCAAAGAACCGCTCGCACAGGCGGGCGCGGTCGCAGATGTCGATCAGGCGTTTCATGGTCCGGGGCTAGCACGGGTGGCGGGGTGCATCAAGGGCGGCCCGGGCGTGGCGCTTGCGAGGGTGGCGTGGGCATGCAAAAGTCGGGCCATGGCAGGCGAGGCAACAGATACCGGCATAAGCGGATTGGAGGCGGTGGCGCAGGCGGCGGCAACCGAAGCGGCCCCGAACGTGCCCGCCGCGCCGGCCGACCCGGCCCTGGTCGGGCAGCAGGCGCAGGATGCGGCCTTTTCGGTGGCCGGGCAGGTGCAGGATTTCGTGCTTGGCCTGATGCGGCCATGGAACGCGTATCAGGTGGCGATCCTGGCCGGGCTGGTGGCGGTGTCATGGGTGCTGGGGCGGATTTTCGCGCCCCGCCTGCATGACTGGATGCGCAGCCGCAAAGGCTGGCCCAAATGGCGTTTTCGGGTATTGATTTCGGTGCACCGACGGTTGTCTCTGATCTTTTTCGTGGCGCTGATCTGGCTGACCGTATGGGTCATGCGGCAGGTGACCTGGCCCAGCCGCTCATACCTGCTGGGGGTGGTGGGCGACCTGGCTCTTGCCTGGCTGGTGATCGCCGCAATCAGCCGCCAGATTTCCAACCGCTTTCTGCGTCAGCTGGTGCGCTATGCCGGGTGGGCATGGGTGACGCTTTCGATCACCGGCCTGACCGACGAGGTGAAAACCCTGCTCGATTCGATCGGGGTGCAGCTTGGCAGCACCTGGATTTCGCTCTGGATCCTGTTGCAGGCGGTTTTCATCCTGGGGGTGCTGTTCTTTCTGGCCGGGTTCCTGTCGCGGACCAGCGCCAGCGCGGTCAGGCGCAACAAGGACATCACCCCAAGCATGCAGGTGCTGGCGGTCAAGTTCCTGCAGGTCACGCTCTATGGCGCGGCTTTCTTTATCGGGCTCAAGCTGATCGGGCTCGACCTGACCGGGCTGGCGGTGCTGTCCGGCGCCATTGGCGTGGGGTTGGGGTTCGGCCTGCAAAAGGTGGTGTCGAACCTGGTCAGCGGCATCATCATCCTGCTCGACAAGTCGATCAAGCCCGGCGATGTGATCAGCCTGGGCGATACCTTCGGCTGGATCGACGCGCTGGGCGCGCGCTATGTAAGCGTGGTCACCCGCGACGGCAAGGAATTCCTGATCCCCAACGAAGACCTGATTACCGGCCAGGTGGTCAACTGGTCGCATTCCTCGCCCTTCGTGCGGCTGGACGTGACCTTCGGCACCTCTTATGGCGACAACCCGCACGAGGTGCGCCGCATTGCCATTGCCGCCGCGCTCAGCGTTGACAGGGTGCTTGAGCGGCCCCGGCCGCCGGTCTGCCACGTGGTCAATTTCGGCGACAGCGCGATCGAATACAAGCTGCGTTTCTGGATCAGGGATCCGACCGGCGGGCTGACCAATATTCGCGGCAATGTCTATCTGGCGCTGTGGGATGCGTTTCAGGAGCACGGCATCTCCATCCCCTTTCCGCAACGCGAAGTGCGGCTGCTGGGCGAGGCGCCGGCCGGGGCCGGCACGCCCGGTTAGGGCAGCCAGGCCTCGGGCTGCTGGGCATAGGCGATATAAAGCGGATGTTTGGGGTGGCCGGCCTTGGTCAGGCCCAGGTGAAACAGCGGCGCGCCCCGCCCCGCCAGATGGGCGCGCAACAGCGCCTCGACCTCTGGCCCCCGGTCGAGATGCGCCCCATGGGTGCCCCAGGCGCAGATGATGGTATCGGCCCAGTCGGCGCCCTCGAGGATCGCGCGGTCATTGTCCGGCCCCACCGGGTCGTCGGCGGCGCGCATCTGGCGCGGATCGGTGGCGCGCCAGGCAAAAATGTTGGTGACCCGAAAGGCGCCAAAGCCCAGCGCCCGCGCCCGCCGCTCACAGCGCTCCACGGTGGGGTCGTTCTGTCGTTCGGTCGCGGTCGAGGGGTTGAGCATGACAAACAGCGCCTTGCGCCCGGCGGGCTCCCACACCCTGGTCAGGCTGTAGCGGTAGCGCTCGCAATCGGAATAACTGGCGCTGGAGCGGGCATCGCCCTTGAGGAAATCACGGGTAATCATCGCCCCGTTCTGGCGCGTGCGGCGGGCGAAGGCAAGCGCCGGGCTTGCCATTTCTGGCCATCCGGTCAAAATGCCGTTTTTCAGGAGGCCACATGCTGATTTCCGAGATCATCCGCCACAAACGCGACGGCCAGCGGCTTTCGGAAGCCGAGATCGCCGCCATGGTGCGCGCCATCACCGATCAGCAGGCCAGCGATGCCCAGGTGGCCGCCTTTGCCATGGCGGTCTATTTTCAGGGCATGACCGCGCAAGAGGCCGCGGCCCTGACCCTGGGCATGCGCGATTCCGGCGATGTGTTTCACTGGGACGACCTGCCGGGGCCGGTGCTGGACAAGCATTCGACCGGCGGGGTCGGCGATAATGTGAGCCTGATGCTGGCCCCGATCATCGCCGCCTGCGGGGGGTTCGTGCCGATGATTTCGGGGCGCGGGCTGGGCCATACCGGCGGCACGCTTGACAAGATGGACGCGATCCCCGGCTATGACAGCCAGCCCGACAATGCCCTGTTTTCCCAGGCGGTGCACCAGGCCGGCTGCGCCATCATCGGCCAGACCGCACAGCTGGCGCCGGCCGACAAGCGCCTCTATGCCATCCGCGATGTCACCGCGACGGTGGAAAGCGTGCCGCTCATTACCGCCTCGATCCTGTCCAAGAAACTGGCGGCCGGGCTGAGCGGGCTGGTGATGGATGTGAAGCTGGGTAACGGGGCGTTCATGGACAATGCCGACCGGGCGCGCGACCTGGCCCACAGCCTGACCCGCACCGCCCAGGCCGCCGGTCTGCCCTGCCACGCGCTGATCACCGACATGAATCAGCCACTGGCCTCGGCCGCCGGCAACGCGGTCGAGGTGCAAAACGCGGTCGATTTCCTGACCGGGGCCGCCATTGATCCCCGCCTGCATCGGGTTACCCTGGCGCTGGCCGGCGAATTGCTGGCGCTGGGCGGGCTGGCCGACAGCCGCGCGGCCGGCATCGAGAAGGCGCGCGCCGCCCTTGACAGCGGCGCGGCGGCCCAGCGCTTCGGCCAGATGGTCACAGCCCTGGGCGGCCCGCCCGATTTCGTGGAAAAGGCCGCCAGCTACCTGCCAGAGGCGCCGCTGATCCGGCCGCTGCCGGCGCCCGAAACCGGCCATGTCACCGCCATGGCCACCCGTGAAATCGGCCTGGCGGTGGTTGAACTTGGCGGCGGCCGGCGCAAGGCCAGCGACCGGGTCGATCCGGCGGTGGGGCTGACCGAAATCCGCCACCTCGGCTCCAGCGTCACCAGGGGCGAGCCGCTCTGCATGATCCACGCCCGTGACGAGGCCGCCGCCCACCGGGCCGCGCAAACCATCCTCGGCGCGTTCGAGATCGGCCCCGAACCCGACCCGGCCCCCGACCCGGTGCTTGAAACCCTGACCTGATCTTCTTCTGTTGGGAAATATCCCGGGGAGCACGAGGGGCTGGCCCCTCGTCCCGGTCGGAGTGCGCCAGCACTCCGAAATCCTTCAGGTGTTGAATACCCGGCTGGGATGCAGCGCGCCGGCGCGATAGATGCCCACCGCCACCGCCCGCCCCTGATGCGAGGCCCAGGCCTCTTCGCCATATTCGGCGTTGGCGCTCAGCACCATGCCGGGGTTGCCATGGCGCAGCCGGTTGGCGGCCTCGGCGTTCACGGGCAGTTCCGGCAGCTCCGCCAGCCCCTCCTCCAGCGGCCGCAGCCAGGTATCGAGCTCGCCAGTTCCGGCCAGTTCCTCGACCAGATCCATGCCGATGCCATCTTCGGCATCGAACGGCCCCGACCAGGTGCGGCGCAACTGTGTCACATGCCCGAAACAGCCCAGATCGGCGCCCAGATCGCGGGCAATGGCGCGTACATATCCGCCCTTGCCGCACACCATTTCCAGCACCACATGGTCGGCATCCGGCCGCTCCAGCAAGGTCAGTTCCTCGACCCCGAGCGGGCGCGGGGCGATCTCCACATCCTCGCCCGCGCGGGCCAGCTTGTAGGCGCGTTCGCCGTCGATCTTGACCGCCGAGAATTTCGGCGGCACCTGAAAGATCTCGCCACGAAAACCGGCCAGCGCCGCTTCGATCTCGGCATCCGTGGGGCGGGCGGCGCTTTCGGCAATGACCTCGCCCTCGGCGTCGTCGGTATTGGTGGCCTGCCCCAGCCGCACGGTAAAGCGATAGGCCTTCAGCGCGTCGGTGATATAGGGCACGGTCTTGGTGGCCTCGCCCAGCGCCACCGCCAGCACCCCGGTTGCCTCGGGGTCGAGCGTGCCGGCATGGCCCGCCTTTTTCGCCCCCATCGCCCAGCGCACCTTGTTGACCACGGCGTTCGAGGTCCAGCCCGCGGGTTTGTCCACGATCAGCCAGCCGGAAATGTCGCGCCCCTTGCGTTTGCGTGCCATGTCTGCCTCGTCTCGGGTTGGTTCAGGTTACTGGTCGGTGGCCACCGGCACGGCCAGGGCGATGATCGGCCCCATTGCCGTGCCCGCATCATTGCGGCCAAGCTCGGGCGCATACAGCCGCGAAACGCTGCCGTCAAGAAACAGGGCGTCCGGCAGGCCCAGCCGGTCGCGAAACAGCCGGGCGAACTGGTGAAAGGTTACCGGCGCACCGGAAATGGCAAACACCGCGCGGCTGCCATCGGCGCTGGTCCCGACCCCGTTGCGCAGGCGGCGCGAGGGGCTGTCGGGCAGGAATTTCGGGTGCAGCCGGCCGTTGATGACCAGCATCGGCCCCGACTGGGTGGCATAGCGGCAGGCGGGGCGCGCCGCGGCAAAGGCGCTGCTTTCCCAGACCTTGAGGCGGTCCGGCTCGATACAGAAGATGCCGTTGGGCAACAGCCCGAAATTGCCATAGCCGCCGCCGTCGCTGGCGGGCGTCACCTGTTGGCCGTTTTCGATATAAAGGCCGACCGGGCGGCGGTCCTGATGATACATGCCGCCATTCATGGCAAAGACCAGCCGGGCGTTCCCGAGGCTGTCCTGCAGGGCGGCGAAGCTGCCCAGGGGCCGCCCGTCGGCGCCCGCCAGCGCCATGAACAGGTTGTCCCCCGCCTTTGCCCGGCAAATGGAGAAGGGGATGTTTTCCCAGGTGATGTTTTCGCAAG
>CAZPDV010000145.1:0-5420 GCA_964585355.1 uncultured Aliiroseovarius sp. | reverse complement strand
ACCGGCTTCAGCGGCCCGTGGCGCAGGGTCTCGCGGCCGCGCTCGGCCATGACCTCGATCGGCAGGCAGCCGTCGAAATAGCCGGCGCTTTCGCCTGCGTGAAACTCGGTCTTCTCGGCGGCCAGCAGGGCGTCGATGAAGGCTTCGTACTGGTCGCGGGTCATCGGGCAGTTGAGATAGGCGCGCCGCTCTTCCTCGCTGTCGCCCTTGTCATAGCGCGACTGTGCCCAGACCACGGACATGTCGATGCTGTCGGCGTGAATGATCGGCGCGATGGCGTCGAAAAAGGCCAGCCGGTCGGCGCCGGTCTCGGCCTGGATGGCGTGGCCCAGGGCGCTGGAGGTGAGCGGCCCGGTGGCGATGATCCAGTGGCCGTGGTCGGGCAGGGCGGTGAGTTCCTCGCGCACAAGGCGGACATTGCCAAGCGCCAGCAGGCGGTCGGTCACCCCGCGCGAAAAGGCGGTGCGATCCACGGCCAGGGCGCCGCCGGCGGGCAGGCGGTGGGCGTCGGCCATTTCCATGATCAGGCTGCCGGCCGCGCGCATTTCCCAGTGCAGAAGCCCGACCGCGTTCTGCTCATGGTCGTCCGAGCGGAACGAATTGGAGCAGACCATCTCGGCCAGGTCTCCGGTCTGGTGGGCGAAAGTCCCGGTTTGCGGGCGCATCTCGTGCAGCACCACGTCCACGCCCGCGCGCGCCGCCTGCCAGGCGGCCTCGGCCCCGGCCAGCCCGCCGCCGACGATATGAAGTTCATGGCTCATGCGCGGGTGATAGGCGAGCGGGGGCGCAAAGGCAATGCGCGCAAGATATGGCGGATGGAGGGGGCGCCTGGCGGCAGTGGCTCAGCTCAGCACCCTCATCCCCCGCGTCAGCCCCTCAAGCGTCATCGGCACCATCCGGCCCTCGAATATCTCGCGGATCATCCCGGTCGAACGGGTATGGCCCCACTGGTTTTCCGGCACCGGGTTGATCCACAGGTTCTGCGGCCATTGTTCGCGCGCGCGCGCCAGCCAGACCTGGCCGGGCTCTTCGTTCCAGTGCTCGTTGGCGCCACCGGGATAGGCGATTTCATAGGGGCTCATGGCCGCGTCGCCGACAAAGATCGCCTTGTAGTCGGGCCCGTATTTGTGCAGCAGGTCCCAGGTCGGGATCTGCTCGGACCAGCGCCGGGAATTGTCGCGCCAGACGCCCTCGTACAGGCAGTTGTGGAAGTAGAAATGCTCCATGTGCTTGAATTCGGCCCGGGCGGCAGAAAACAGCTCCTCGACCACCTTCACATGCGCATCCATCGAGCCGCCCACATCCAGAAACAGCAATACCTTGACCGCGTTCCTGCGCTCGGGCCGGGTCTTGACATCCAGATAGCCATGCTCGGCGGTGGCGCGGATGGTGCCGTCCAGGTCCAGTTCCTCATCGGCGCCGTCGCGGGCCCAGTTGCGCAGGCGTTTCAGCGCCACCTTGATGTTGCGCGTGCCAAGCTCCACGTCGTCGGCCAGGTCGCGAAATGCGCGCTTGTCCCAGACCTTGACGGCGCGGCGGTGGCGGCTTTCGTGCTGACCGATCCGCACGCCTTCGGGGTTGTAGCCATAGGCGCCAAACGGCGAGGTGCCGGCGGTGCCGATCCATTTCGAGCCGCCCTGGTGGCGCTTTTCCTGCTCCCTGAGCCGTTCCCTGAGGGTCTCCATCAGCTTCTCGAACCCGCCCAGCGCCTCGATCCTGGCCATTTCCTCGGGGCTGAGCTGCTTTTCCGCCAGCTTGCGCAGCCAGTCCTCGGGCAGATCCACCGCCTCCAGCATTTCGGAGACGCTGACCTGTTCGAGCCCGTCAAAACTGGCGGCAAAGGCCCGGTCGAAGCGGTCGAGGTGGCGTTCGTCCTTGACCATGGCGGCGCGGGCGAGGAAATAGAACCCCTCGATGTCATAGGTGACCAGGCCGCGCTTCATGGCCTCGAGGAAGGTCAGAAATTCGCGCAGGCTGACCGGCACGCCGCTTTTGCGCAGATTGTCGAAAAAGCGCAGGAACATGCTCAGCCGGCCATGCGGCTCAGCACCACGCTGATGAACACCCCGATAATCAGGAAAATCAGCGCATAGGTGGCGCTGTATTGCGCCACATCCTTGCCGGCGCCGCCGCGCTTCTTCGCGGTCATGGCGCCGAAAAGCGCGCCCAATATGGCGCTTGCCACTACGATCATGCCGTCCCCTAGCTCTGCCCCCGTTGCGCAATGGCGCGGATCTCGCTCATCCGTGCCGCCACCTGGGCCTCCGAGCCAAAGCCATAGCGCGCCCATCCAAGGCTGTCCAGCCGCACCAGCGTCGCCTCGCCGCTTCGGTGCTGCATTTCCAGCGCCTCGGCCTTGATCATCAGCAGCGTCGCCAGCAGGGCCGCGTTTTCGGCCTCGAGCGCCGGGGCGAGATGGGCGTTGACGATGCGCTCGGCCTCGGCCGCGCGCCCGCCCGACAGGGCATAGGCGGCAAGCTGCACATTCATGTTGGCGGCCTGCAACTCGGCACCGGGCAGGGTGCGATAGATCCGCTCGGCCTCCTGGAACGAGGCCAGCGCCAGCGCGCTGTCATGGCCGAGGTTGAGCCGGCCGCGGGCAAACAGCGCAAAGGCCAGCCGGGTGTCGTACCAGCCGGCGCTGCGGGCCAGCTCCACCGCGCGTTCGGCCGCCTGCCGGCGCCGGGCCTCGCTGGCCTGGGGGCCGATCGCGGTCTCGATCGCCTCGATCCAGGGGCGCGGGGTTTTCGGGGTCGGCGCCGGGGTGCCATCGCCGCCGCCGGGATTGAGCCGCGCCAGGATCGCCGGCAGGCGGGCGGCGACCTCGGCCCGCCCCATGCCGCTATGCAGTTCCGGCGCATAATAGGCACGCAGGATCAGCATGTCGAAGCCGGTCAGGATGGTGTGGAAATTGTCGTCGTTGAACACGCTGTCGGACAGGCGATAGAGGTCGTTGACCGGCCCCAGCGCCTGGGCCAGTTCCTCGTGCAGGCAGTCGCGGGTCTCCTGCGGGCTGGCGCCGCCGGGCAGGAAGATCGCCATGCGGGTGCGGGTGGTGATGCGCGCCCAGTCGGTTTCGGGGCGGTTGCGCAGGCGCCTGTATTCGCGCCAGCTCGACACGTTGGGCGCCACGAAACAGGCCGCCGTCGGCACCAGCGCCTGCAGCCGCGCCTTGGGGATGATCTCGAAGGTGATCGAGGCCGGCGCGCCGGGGCGGGCACGGTGGATGTCGATGCCCGCCTCGATCCGCAGGCGGCTCAGCAGCCGGTCGAGGTCGGCCTGGAGCGAGGCCGATGCCGGCCCGCGCACCGCCACGCTCACCGGCGTCTCGAAGCGGCTGAGCACCGGCAGCGGCCGACCGCTTTCCAGCTCGAAGCTCAGGTCCAGGAAATCGGCGGCGATCTCGCTGTTGGGCCGGGCCGGCGGCGCCACCTGGCTGCTGGCAAAGGCCTTCATCGGCGGCAGCGCCTGGGGCAGAGAGACCTGGCGCGAGGTCACCTCGCCCTGGGGGGCCTGGGCGCAGGCGGTCAGCGCCATGGTCGCGGCAGCAAGCAGAATACGCATCAATCCCTCACATATTTGATGAATGGGGTGGCGGTGCCGACCCGGTCGTAAAGTCGCCGTGCCGGGGCGTTGAATTCCTGGGTCAGCCAATAGACGCCCGGCGCCCCGGCCGCGTCGGCGGCGCGGTACACCGCCTCGATCAGCGCCCGGCCCGTTCCGGCCCCGCGCTGCGGCGCCGCCACGAACAGATCCTGCAGATAGCAGACATCCTCGAGCCTCCAGCAATGGCGGTGAAACAGGTAATGGGCCAACCCCACCGGCCGGCCGGCCTGCTCGGCAATCAGGCCATGAAATTCATGCGCCGCGCCGGACAGGAGCCGCGCGAAGGTGGCCTGATACACGGCCTCGGCCACGTCGGTCTCGTAAAAACGCAGATACGCGCCCCAGAGCTGCCTCCAGGCCGCCTGATCGCGCGCTTCCACTGGCCTTACAACGGTCTGGGCGTCTCCCAACACACCATTCCTTATCAAGGCCCCCACATGGCGACACTAGACCGGAAACATGGTTGCCACAAAGTTAATTGTGGCAGTTTTGCGGCCATAAAACAGTTTGTTTCAAATTTTCGCCTAATACCGATCAACATGTTGGGGGTGGTCAGGTCGCCACCACAACAGCCCCCCGCCAAATGCGGCAAAATGAAGGCGCCCGATTCGCCCCTTCTTCTGTTGGCAAATATCCCGGGGGGAGCGTTGAAAATGCAAAGCGTTTTCAACGTGGGGGGCTGGCCCCCCTACCGCTCGCGGCCGCGGGCCATGAAGGCCAGGCGTTCGAACAGGTGCACGTCCTGCTCGTTCTTCAACAGCGCCCCGTGCAGTTTCGGTAGCGCATTCGGCCCCTCGCGCCTGAGGTCCTCGGGCGCCATATCCTCGGCCAGCAGCAGCTTGAGCCAATCCAGCACCTCGCTGGTCGAAGGCTTCTTCTTCAGCCCGCGGGTCTCGCGGATCTCATAGAACTGGGTCAGCGCCTCGCGCAGCAGGTCGGGCTTGATCCCGGGATGGTGCATCTCGACGATCCGGGCCAGGGTGTCGGCATCGGGGAACCGGATATAGTGGAAAAAGCAGCGCCGGAGAAAGGCGTCGGGCAATTCCTTTTCATTGTTCGAGGTGATGATCACCACCGGCCGGTGGCGGGCGCGGACGGTCTCGCCGGTCTCGTAGACAAAGAATTCCATGCGGTCGAGTTCCTGCAACAGGTCGTTGGGAAACTCGATATCGGCCTTGTCGATCTCGTCGATCAGCAGCACCACCCGCTTGTCCGAGGCAAAGGCCTCCCACAGCTTGCCGCGCTTGATGTAATTGGCCACGTCCTCCACTTTCGGGTCGCCCAGCTGGCTGTCGCGCAGGCGGCTGACCGCATCGTATTCATAGAGGCCCTGCTGGGCGCGGGTGGTGGACTTGATATGCCACTCGATGATCTCCATGCCCAGCGCCCGCGCCACTTCCCGCGCCAGCTCGGTCTTGCCGGTGCCCGGCTCGCCCTTGACCAGCAGCGGCCGCTCCAGCGTCACCGCCGCGTTCACCGCGACCTTGAGGTCGTCGGTGGCAAAATAACGGCTGCTGCCTTCAAAGCTTGTGCCCATGCTGTCCCCCTTCGGCGTTGCTCGGCCATCTGTGCCCGAGGTAGCTTCTGCCCGGCGGTTTGACAAGCCCGCCAGCGTTTTCGATCACGTCCGGTTCATTGCCTAGTGACATCGCCCGCGCCCGGGTGTACACGAGCGCCGTGGAGGAGATCGGATGCTCCGCCGTCCCGTGCGAGGGGAGGGACGGAACAGCCGGTAAGGAAAAGGAAACTGGTATGAAAGCCGAAACTTTTCTGCCTGACGATTACCGCCCGGCCGAAGATGAACCTTTCATGAA
>CAZPDV010000144.1:0-5520 GCA_964585355.1 uncultured Aliiroseovarius sp. | reverse complement strand
CAATGCCGGCATCAAGGGGCGCTATCAGGAACCCAAGATCGACGACGACCACCGCCTGCTTGACGCCACCTATCCGGTGCGCGAATTCACCGGGGGCGAGATCGTGATCAAGGATGTGCCGGCGCTGACCGCCATCAACATGCGCCTGCGGGACGATTATTCCAAGGACGCCGCCGGCGGGGTGAAACGCTGGAACGCGATCATCCGCAAGCTGGGCATCGCGTTTGAACTGACCCTGCCGCATGAGGGCTTCCACCGTCAGATCGGCACCTTTGCCGGCGCGCCGATCACCCCGGACGGGCAGGTGGTCAGCCCGGAGGAATGGGAGAAACGCCGCGACGAATGGCTGCCCTCGAAAGCCGACGGCGATTTCATCGCCTCGCTGATGGTTCAGGTGCGCGAGCCCGGCGAATATGCCGGCTGGATCGCGCCGCCGCGCATGGGCATCGACGGCAAGCCGGGGGAGTTTGAATATGTCAAGCTCTATGACGCCTGAGCCATGGGCGCCTTGATAAAACAGCACCTGATCGACCCGGAAATCTGCATCCGCTGTCACGCCTGCGAAGAGGCCTGCCCCAAGGGCGCCATCACCCATAACGACGACAACGTGGTGGTGGATGCGGGCATCTGCGACGGCACCGGCGATTGCCTGGGCCCCTGCCCCACCGGCGCCATCGACAACTGGCGCCTGGTGGCCGAGCCCTATGCGCTGGAGGCGCAGTTCGGCTGGGAGGAATTGCCCGAAGAGCAGCCGCACGCGGCGGGCCAAGACCCCGCGCCGGTGGACGAGCCCGCCCCCGGCAGCAAGCAGGTCGCCCCCGCCAGCGCCGCGACGCCGGTGATCAACCTCTATCCGCCCTCCCGCCCGGTCGAGGCCGTGGTCCAGGGCAATTACCGCCTGACCGCCGAGGGCGCCGAAACCGACATCCGCCATATCGTGCTCAGCGTCGAGGGCGCCGCCTTTCCCTTTCTCGAGGGCCAAAGCATCGGCATCAACCCGCCGGGCACCAACGCAAGGGGCAAGCCGCATGTGGCCCGGCGCTATACCATTTCCAGCCCCCGCGACGGCGAGCGCCCCGGCGCCGGCAATTTCTCGCTGACGATCCGGCGCATTCCCGGCGGGGTCTGCTCGAACTATCTGTGCGACCTTGAACGGGGCGCGCGGGTGAAACTGCACGGGCCTTACGGCAAGACCTTCCTGATGCCCGATGACAGCCAGGCCCGGCTGGTGATGATCTGCACCGGCACCGGGGCGGCGCCATTTCGCGCCTTCACCATGCGCCATCAGCGGGTCATGGGCGACCTTTCCGGCCGGCTGCACCTGTTCTTTGGTGCCCGCAGCCCCGATGCGCTGCCCTATCACGGCCCGCTGCAAAAGGTGCCCGACAGCTTTCTTGCCAAGCATTTCGCGTTTTCGCGGGTGCCCGGTCAGCCCCGGCGCCATGTCCAGGACGCCCTGCGCGAACAGGGCGCCAAGCTCGCCCCGATGCTGAGCGACGCCAACACCTATATCTATCTGTGCGGGCTCAAGGCGATGGAGCCGGGGGTGGAGGAGGCGCTGCGCGACATCGCCGCCAGCATCGGCCAGGACTGGCCCAGCCTGCGCAACCGGATGTGCGCCGAGGGGCGCTATCACGTGGATACCTATTGAATGGCCGCATTCGAGCATGAAATCACCGTCGGCTGGGCCGATTGCGACCCCGCCGCCATCGCCTTTACCGGGCGCATCCCCTATTTCGCGCTCGAGGCAATAGATGCCTTCTGGCGCCAGGTGGTGGGGGCGGACTGGTATGCGCTCAACCTCGACCGGAATATCGGCACCCCGTTCGTGCATCTGAGCCTCGATTTCAGCGCGCCGGTAACGCCGCGCCACCGGCTGATCTGCGCGGTCGAGGTGCTCGGCCTCGGCAATACCTCGATCACCTTCCGGGTGACCGGGCGGCAGGCGGGCACGACCTGCTGGATCGGCCGGTTCACCAGCGTTTTCGTGGTCTCGGACGCCATGAAACCGCGCCAGCCGCCGGCGGAAATCCGCGCCCGGCTCGCGCCCCTGGTGGTGGGCGAATGAGCGCGCCCCCCGACCCCCTTGCCGCCTTTCTGGCAGGGCTGGGCGCACAGGTGCGCACCCGGCGCGAGGCGGCCGGGCTGAGCCGGCGCGCCCTGGCCGAACGGGCCGGGCTTTCGCAACGCTACCTGGCCCAGCTCGAAGCCGGGCAAGGCAATATCTCGGTGGGGCTGCTCTATCGGGTGGCGCAGGCGCTGGCGGTGCCGCTGGAACGGCTGGTGGCCACCGCCCCCGCCCCCACCCGCCGCATCGCCCTGATCGGCCTGCGCGGCGCCGGCAAGAGCACCCTGGGCCGGCGCGCCGCCGACCGCCTTGGCCTGCCGTTTCTGGAACTGACTGCCCTGGTCGAGGAAAGCACCGGCATGCCGGCGGGCGAGGCCATTTCGCTTTACGGCGAGGACGGCTACCGCCTGTCCGAGCGCGAGGCCATCGCCCGGCTGATCGACCGCCACCAGGCCGCCATCGTCGCGGTCGGCGGCGGCATTGTCGAACATCCCGAGACCTTCGAGCTGCTGCTTGAAAACTTCCGCACGGTGTGGATTCGCGCCCGCCCCGAAGAGCACATGCAGCGGGTGCGCGCCCAGGGCGACCTCAGGCCGATGCGCGGGGTCGCCGACGCCATGGCCAGGCTGCGCGCCATCCTGGCCCGCCGCGCCGCCCAATATGCCCGCGCCGACCTCACCGTGGATACTTCCGGCGCCAGCATCGAACAAAGCCTGTCCGCCCTGCTCACCGCCCTTGGCGAGGCGCCCGAACCGGCCCCGCCCGGCCCCTCGGCCTGACCCGGCAATGGCGGCAATGCAACAGCGCCGGGGGCATTTGCCCGCCTGCCCTTGTCCCCGCCCGGTGGGCAGCATACATCGGGCGGATGAAACGCTGGATACCCTTTCTGAAATCCGCCCCCACCGTCGCGGTGATCCGCCTGTCCGGGGTCATCGCCACCGGCAGCCGCGGGCAACTCAACGACGCAACCCTGGGCCCGGTGATCGACAAGGCCTTCGCCAAGGGCGCGCCCGCGGCGGTGGCGCTGGTGATCAACTCTCCTGGCGGCAGCCCAGCACAATCGAGCCTGATCGCCGCCCGCATCCGGCGGCTGGCCGAGGAAAAATCCATCCCCGTCATCGCCTTTGTCGAGGATCTGGCGGCCTCGGGGGGCTACTGGCTGGCCTGCGCCGCCGACGAAATCGTGATCGACGCCAATTCCATCCTCGGCTCGATCGGGGTGGTCTCGGCCGGGTTCGGCTTCCAGGATTTCATCAGCCGCCATGGCATTGAGCGGCGGGTGCATACCTCGGGCCGCTCGAAAAGCTGGCTGGACCCGTTTCAGCCGGAAAAACCGGAAGACGTGGAACGGCTGAAAAAGCTGCAAGAACAGATACATGAAAGCTTCATCGCGCATGTGAAGGCGCGCCGCGGTGCCCGCCTGGCCAAGGACGAATCGCTGTTTACCGGCGAAGTCTGGGTCGGGGCGCAGGCGGTCGAGATGGGCCTGGCCGACCGGCTTGGCCACCTGGAGGACGAACTTAAGGCGCGCTTTGGCGACAAGGTGAACCTGCGCCGATATGGCCCCAAGCGCGGCTTTCTTGGCCGCATCGGCCTGCGCCTGGTCCATGATGCGCTCATGGGGATCGAGGAGCGCGCCGAATATGCACGGTTTGGCCTGTAATGCTGATCAAGGGGATATTCCTGCTGCTGGCCTTCATGGCGGTGCTCGCCATTTTCGGCCGCCTGCGCTATCCCGGTCAGAACAGGCTGGAGGCCCTGAAATGCCCCCGATGCGGACGCTACCGGATCGGCAAGGGTGCCTGTGACTGCGGCAAGAAGGGCTGAGGCGTGGACCTGATCATCGCAATCCTGGGGCTGATCCTCCTGCTGCTGGCGGGCGACGCGCTGGTGCGCGGGGCGGTGAATACCTCGCTGCGGCTGGGGGTGCCGGCGCTGATCGTGTCGCTGACCATCGTCGCCTTCGGCACCTCGGCGCCCGAGCTCCTGATCTCGATCAGCGCCATCATGGACCATGTGCCGGGGCTGGCGATTGGCAACGTGATCGGCTCCAACACCGCCAATATCCTGCTGGTGCTGGGGGTGCCGGCGCTGCTCTCGGGGCTCGATACCGGCTCGTGCGAGACCCAGCGCAACTATCTTTTCATGCTGTCGGCGACCTTTCTTTTCATGGGCATGGCCTTCTTTGGCGTCATCACCTGGCGGCAGGGGGCGGTCTTGCTGTTCGGGCTGGGGCTGATGCTGGTCTCGGCCTTTCGCGAGGCCCGCGCCGCCCGCCGCCGCGACCGCGAAAACCCGGTCGAAGAGGTCGAGGGCGCCGATCCCGACATGGCCTGGTGGAAGATCATCGCCTTCCTGGTGCTGGGGCTTGTCGGGCTGCCGCTGGGCGCCAACCTGCTGGTCGAGGCCTCGACCAATATCGCCCGCCATTTCGGAATTTCCGACACCGTGATCGGCCTGACCCTGGTTGCGGTCGGCACCTCGCTGCCGGAACTGGCCACCACCGTGATGGCCGCGATCCGCAAGCAGGCGGATGTGGCGATCGGCAATGTGATCGGCTCCAACATGTTCAACTTGCTGGCAATTATCGGCGTGTCCAGCTTTGTCGGGCCGCTGCCGATCGAGCCTGGCATCCTGTTCTTCGACATCTGGGTGATGCTGGCCGCGTCGCTGCTGCTGGCGCCCTTCGTGCTTCTGGGCTGGCATATGGGCCGGCTCTGGGGGCTGGTCCTGTGCACGCTTTACGCCCTGTACGTCCTGACCCTGCTGGATCCGGCATGAGCGGCGCGCCCGAACATATCCGCCCCCGCGCCCTGGTCACCGGGGCCGGCGCGCGGCTGGGCCGGGCGATGGCGGTCTATCTGGCCCGGCGCGGCCATGACGTGGCGGTGCATTATGCCTCCTCCGCCGCCGGCGCCGCCGAAACCGCCGCCGAAATCGAGGCCGCCGGCCGGCGCGCGGTCACGCTTCAGGCCGACCTTCTGAACCATCAGGACGTGGCCGGCCTGGTGCCCGCCGCCAGCCGCGCCCTGGGCGGGCCGCTGACCCTGCTGGTCAACAACGCCTCGATCTTTGAACATGACAGCCTTGCCACCGCCACCCCGGAAAGCTGGGAGCGGCACATGGGCTCGAACCTGCGCGCGCCGCTGTTTCTGACCCAGGCCTTCGCCGCCCAGGCCCCGGCCGCGCGCCTGGATGCCAATGACGAACCCGAGGCCCGGGCGCTGGTGGTCAACATGGTCGATCAGAGGGTGCACAAGCTGACCCCGGAATTCATGACCTATACCCTGGCCAAGATGGGGCTTTGGGCCCTGACCCGGACCGCGGCCCAGGCGCTGGCCCCGGATGTGCGGGTCAATGCCATTGCCCCCGGCCCGACCCTGATCGGCGCGCGGCAAAGCCCCGAACATTTCGACCGACAGCGGCGCAATACCGTACTGGGGCGTGGCGCC
>CAZPDV010000143.1:0-5605 GCA_964585355.1 uncultured Aliiroseovarius sp. | reverse complement strand
GGGGCTCAACCGATTTCGGGAACGCGCCCGCACCATTCGAGCGCCTGGGCGCCATAACGCCCTCCATTTCAAGTTACCCTCAAGGTAGTCACGATTGCCCCGCCTGACAATCCCCCGCGGCAGGATTGCATGGACACCCTCGGGGGCGCTCTCGCCGCAAGACGGCAGCGCCTCGGCTAACCGCCCAGAACGCTTACCGAAATGTTCTGATACATGCCCCACAGGGCGGTGACGAAGATCGACACCATGCCGATGAACTGGGTGATCAGGCGGTGGCGCAGGAGCGTCCTGCGCAGGGGGACGCCGGTCAGGTCGTTGTCGCGGATCAGCCGCGCGGTGTTGATGCTCAGAAGCCCGACCAGGGTCATGGGAAAGGCCAGCAGGAACACCGCCTGGGCAAACTCGACCCAGTACCAGAAGCCCAGAATCGCCAGCGCGCTCAGCGCGGCCGAGATGAACACCACCAGCCACAGGCCGGAAACCGAACTGATGTAAAGGATCCGGTTGCAGGTGATCCGCACCATGTCCTCGAGGTCACGCTCGGCCTGCCCGCCCTGGCGCCGGGCGCGATGCACCAGGTCCCACGGCACCCCCAGCACCCGGTGCGAGGCCGCCGACCAGACCACCGCCAGCGCGATCCAGTACCACAGGTTGGAAAACGATCGCATGTCGATCAGCTCGAAAACGCGCGCGTACCAGTCCAATTTCGCCTCTTTCGCTGCCGGTGGCCTTGTGGTCACATCCCGGGGTTTGCTACCCTGTGGGCGCCGCCTTGTGAAGCGCAATCCGCTGCGCCGGGGCCAATCAGGAGCGTGGAGGAACAGATGAGCGAATTTCAGGCCCCATATCCGGCGGCGCGCCTCAGGCGGATGCGGGCAAGCGCGGCGCGCCGGGCGATGATCCGCGAGCATGTCCTCACCCCTGCCGATCTGATCTGGCCGGTTTTCGTGATGGAGGGCCACGATGACGCCGCCCCGGTGGCCTCGATGCCGGGGGTCGAGCGGCTGACCATCGACCGGGTGGTGGCGGCGGCGCGCCAGGCGCACGGGCTGGGCATTCCGGCGATCTGCCTGTTTCCCAATACCGACCCGGACCTGAAGACCGAGACCTGCGAAGAGGCCTGGAACCCCGACAACCTGTCAAACCGCGCGGTGGCCGCGATCAAGGATGCGGTGCCCGAAATCGCGGTCATGACCGACGTGGCGCTCGACCCCTATAACGCCAATGGCCATGACGGCATCGTGCGCGCCGGCGAGATCGTCAATGACGAAACCGTCGAGGCCCTGGTGCGCATGGCGCTGGCCCAGGCCCGGGCCGGGGCCGATATCCTGGGCCCCTCGGACATGATGGACGGGCGCATCCAGGCCATGCGCACGGCGCTGGAGCAGGAGGGGTTTCACAATGTCTCGATCCTGTCCTATGCGGCGAAATATGCCAGCGCCTTTTACGGCCCGTTTCGCGATGCGGTGGGGGCAAGCGGCGCGCTCAAGGGCGACAAGAAAACCTATCAGATGGACCCCGCCAACAGCGACGAGGCGCTGCGCCTGGTGGCGCGCGACCTGCGCGAGGGGGCGGACATGGTGATGGTCAAGCCCGGCATGCCCTATCTGGATATCTGCCGGCGGGTCAAGAAGCGGTTCAACGCCCCGGTCTTTGCCTATCAGGTGTCGGGCGAATATGCGATGCTGATGGCGGCGGCGCAAAATGGCTGGCTGGACGGCGACGCGGTGATGATGGAAAGCCTGATTGCCTTCAAGCGGGCGGGCTGTGATGGGGTGCTGAGCTATTTCGCGCCGCGGGTGGCGCGGCTCCTGAACGGATAGGGCGCGCCAGGCGCGGATTCAGGCCTCCGGCGGGAGTATTTGGGGAAAGATGAAAGGGCGTGCCATGGCCGACCCGCATTACCGGGCGCGCGGCACCTTGCAGATGCTGGAGGTGCCGGGGATCGGCCCCCTGCCCTTTCCGGCGCCGCTGCCGCGCCTGTCCGAGACCCCCGGCCGCGCCCACCGCCCCGGCCCGGCGCTGGGCGAAGCCAACGGCGAGATCTACCGCGACTGGCTGGGCCTCGATGCGGCGGCGCAGGCCGAGCTCAGGGCGGCCGGCGTGATCTGACCGGCAATTTCCCGCGCGCCCGCAGCCAGGTGGTGACAGCGGCGTTTCGCTTGGCTATGCTGGGGTTGAGGCGGGCAAGAGACCGGCCCGAAACGGCGAGGCCCGGTTGCGACATGGCAGAGGGCACATGCGCAGAGGGCAACAGACAGGCAAAGGCAGGACCATGAACATGACATCCAGACGCAGCTTTCTTGCCGGCGCGGGCGGCGCCGGGCTTTTGCTCGCGGGCTGTGCCAATGGCATCGGCTCGCGCGGGGCCGAGGCGATTGACGCGCGCGTGGATACCACGCTGGAATATCTCTATTCAAAATATCCCGGCACGCGGGACCTGGCCGACAAGGCGGCGGGCATGCTGGTGATGCCGCTGGTCACCGAGGCGGGCTTTGGCCTTGGCGGCTCATACGGGCGCGGGGCGCTGCGGGTTGGCGGGGTTTCGGTCGATTATTATGCCCAGGCGCAGGCCTCGTTCGGGCTTCAGATCGGGGCCCAGCAATATGCCCATGTGCTGTTCTTCATGACCGACGCGGCGCTGCAGGATTTCCGCACCTCGCCCGGCTGGGTTGCCGGCGCCGATATCAAATATGCGGTCTCGAATCAGGGCGACCGGTTCTCTGCCAATACCGTGACCGCGAAAACCCCGGTGGTTGCGCTGGTCTTCGGCCAGGCCGGGCTCTTGATCGGCGCCACCCTGGAGGGCACCAAATATACCCGCATCATCGCCTGAATTTGTCATCGCCCGGCAAAGCCGCTATGCAGATGGCCTCTCAATGGCAGTGAGCGTGGCATGGCTTTGATTTTTCGATGGTTGCTGAGGGGCTTCGTCGCCCTGTCGATCCTGGCCCTGGCGGCCCTTTTCGCGGTGTATTACCTGGCGGCGCGGTCGCTGCCCGATTACAGCGCCACCCGCCGCCTGCCCGGTGTCGCCACCCCGGTCGAAATCGTGCGCAACAACAACAACGTGCCGCATATCTTTGCCGGCCGCGATGAGGACGTGTTCTTTGCCCTGGGCTATGTCCACGCCCAGGACCGGCTGTGGCAGATGACCATGATGCGGCGCACCGCGCAGGGGCGGCTGTCGGAACTGTTTGGCGAACGCACGGTCAAGATTGACGAACTGATGCGCCGGCTCGACCTCTACAACCTGGCCGAGCAGGCAGTGGCGGTGCAGGACGCCCCGACCCAGCGCGCGCTGGCCTCTTATGCCGCCGGGGTCAATGCCTGGCTGGCCACCGTGAATGACGAGGCGCTGGGCCGCGGTGCGCCTGAATTCTTCCTGTTTTCCAACGCCCTGGCCCCATGGCGGCCGGCCGACAGCCTTGCCATCCTCAAGCTGATGGGGGTGCAGTTGTCGGGCCAGCTGGCGGCGGAAGTGCTGCGGGCGCAGGTGTCGCTGCTGCTGCCGCCAGAGCGGGTGCAGGACATCCTGCCCGATGCCCCCGGCAGCGGCGTGGCGGCGCTCCCGAAATATGCCGAACTGTTCGACACGCCGCCGGCGCCGACCCGATTTGCCGCCTATAGCCCCGATCCCCTGTCCCCCTTTAAGCCCTATGACATGGCCGGGGCCTCGAATGCCTGGGCGGCGGCGCCGTCGCGTTCGGCAACCGGGGGGACGCTTCTTGCCAATGATCCGCATCTGGGCTTTACCGCGCCGACCATCTGGTACCTGGCGCGGCTGGAGCTTTCCACGGGCGGGGTGATCGGCGGCACCATTCCCGGCATGCCGCTGGTGCTGGTCGGGCGCAGCGACGATTTCGGCTGGGGGCTGACCACCTCCTACATGGACGACCAGGATCTCTATGTCGAAAAGCTCAACCCCGACAACCCGGACGAAGTGCAGACCCCGGAGGGCTTCAAGCCGATCCGCACCCGGCCCTCGATCATCCGCATCAAGGATGCGCCGCCGCGGACCCTGACCCTGAAATGGACCGATAACGGCCCGATCCTGCCCGGCAGCCTTTATAACCTGGCCTCGGTCACGCCGCCGGGGCATGTGATGGCCCTGTCCTGGACCCTGCTCACCCCCGACGACCGCTCCATGTCGGCGGGGATGAAGCTGATGCGCGCCCATTCGGTGGCCGAGGGGCTGGCCGCCGGGGTCAATTTCGTCGCCCCCAGCCAGAACGTGACCATGGCCGACCGCAACACCATCGCGCTCAAGGTATTTGGCGCCATGCCCAGGCGCGACCCGGCCAACCAGACCCGCGGCCGCCTGCCCAGCCCCGGCTGGATTGCCGAAAACCGCTGGCAGGGCATGGAAAACTATGCCGCGAACCCGGAATTCGTGGCCCCCTCCGGCGGCCTGATCGGCAACACCAACAACAAGCTGCTGGAGCGCCCCTTCCCCCTGCACATGAGCTATTACTGGGGCGACACCCAGCGGGTGCAGCGCATGCAGAAGCTGCTGGAGGCGCGCGAGGTGCATACCCGCGAAAGCTTCATCGAGGCCCAGCTTGACACCGTGAGCATCACCGCCCGCACCCTGCTGCCGCTGGTGGGGGCCGACCTGTGGTATAGCGGCACGGCCGCGCCCGAGGGCACCCCGGAGCGCAAACGCCAGCGGGCGCTTGACCTGCTGGCCGCCTGGAACGGCGAGATGAACGAGCATATGCCCGAGCCGCTGATCTATGCCGCCTGGATGCGGGCCCTGCAAAAGCGGCTGATCCAGGACGAGCTGGGGCCGCTGGCCGAAGAATTTACCCATCTTGAGCCGCTGTTCATCGAGCGGGTGTTTCGCAATGTGGACGGTGCCGGGGTCTGGTGCGACGTGATCCAGTCGGCCAAGGTCGAAACCTGTAGCGAAATTGCCCGTGCCGCGCTGGACGACGCGCTGCTCTGGATCGACGAGCATTTCGGTGGCGAGCTGGAAAGCCTGCGCTGGGGCGATGCCCACGAGGCCACCCATGACCACCCGGTGCTGGGCGAGGTGCCGTTGCTCAAATGGTTCGTGAATATCCGCCAGTCCACCTCGGGCGGCGACAATACCCTGATGCGCGGGCGCACCTCGGGGCGCGATCCACGCCCGTTTCTCAACGTGCACGGGGCGGGCTATCGCGGGGTCTATGATTTTTCCGACCCGGATTCGTCGCTGTTCATCACCGCCACCGGCCAGTCCGGCCATTTTCTCAGCCGCTATTACGACGATCTGGGCGAATTGTGGCGGCGCGGCGAATATGTGCCCATGTCGCTCGACCCCGAGCTGGCCCGCGCCGCCGCGGTCGGGGTGACGCGCCTTCTGCCGGCAAATGCGCAATAGCCGCCTCACATTCATGGCCTGCGCATGTCGCGTTTGACTGGAGCGCCGTGCTACAGAACAGAGGCCGCGCCTGCCGGGGGGCAGGCAGACGCTGCCCGGCGGGGCCGGGCGAACAGACCCGACGCACGGCCCGGCCCAGAGATGCGAGAGCCGCCCTGTCGGGGATGTGGGTATTCACCCAAGCTTGGAAAATTCGGCCGCCTGGCGGGCGTTCCAACGCACCTGCAGCAGCCAGCCCTC
>CAZPDV010000142.1:0-5624 GCA_964585355.1 uncultured Aliiroseovarius sp. | reverse complement strand
CCGATCCGGCTGCAATTCTATACCGAGGACGAGCTTCACGAGATCGTCACCCGCAACGCTGCCAGGCTGGGCATCGTGGTCGAGCCCGATGGCGCCCGCGAGATTGCCCGGCGCGCCCGCGGCACCCCGCGCATTGCCGGGCGGCTGTTGCGGCGGGTGGTGGATTTCGCCCTGGTCGAGGGCGACGGGCGGCTGACCCGCGCCCTTGCCGACAGCGCCCTGACCCGGCTGGGGGTCGATCGCCTGGGCCTTGACGGCGCCGACCGGCGCTATCTGCGGCTGATTGCCGAGCATTACAATGGCGGCCCGGTCGGGATCGAGACCCTGGCCGCCGCCCTGTCCGAGGCCCGCGACGGGCTGGAGGAAGTGGTCGAGCCCTACCTGTTGCAACAGGGGCTGGTGCAGCGGACCCCGCGCGGCCGGATGCTGGGCCCGCGCGCCTGGGCGCATCTGGGGTTGCCGCCGCCGCCGGCACCGGGGGGCGCGGCGCAAGAGCCCGACCTGTTCGAGGAGTAACCGGGTGCAACTGCGCCTTACCGGTCCGCGTCCTGCCGGCGTTGCAGCCATTCCTGCACTGCCGGGCGCACCGACTGGCTGCCATCGGCGCGGGCACCGTTGATGACCCGGCGCAGCTTTTCCAGGTTGACCGAGCGCAGCACCGCCTTGACCGGCCCGATCGAGGCCGGGCGCATGGACAGGCAGCGCATGCCGATGGCGGCGAAACAGGCGGCCTCGACCGGCCGGCCGGCATCCTCGCCGCAAAAGGAAACCGGCGTTCCCACCTCGTCACAGCGGCGCACCACCTGTTCGAGCATGTTCAGAAACGACACGTTCAGCGTGTCATAGCGCCGCCGCACGCGCTCGTTCTCGCGGTCGGCGGCATAGAAGAACTGCTTGAGGTCATTGCCGCCGATCGACACGAAATCGGCCATCTGAAAGAACTGGCGCGGCGCGAAAACCATCGAGGGGGTCTCCAGCATGGCGCCGATTTCCAGCTTCTCGGGCACCACATGGCCCAGCCGGCGCTCGTTCTCGATTTCGTCCAGCAGCCGCTGGCGGGCCTCGCGGAATTCGTCGAACTGGGCAATGAAGGGGAACATCACCGACAGCGGCCGCCCCTCGGCGCCGCGGATCAGCGCCTGCAACTGCATGCGCATGATGCCGGGCTTGTCCAGCCCCACCCGGATCGCCCGCCAGCCCAGGGCCGGGTTGGGCTCGTCCTGCGGTTTCAGGTAGGGCAGCACCTTGTCCGAGCCGATATCGAGGGTGCGAAACACCACCCTTTTGCCGCCGGCCGCATCCATCACCCGCTTGTAGGTCGCGGCCAGCTCCCCCCGGCGCGGCAGGCTGGGGCGGGTGAGGAATTGCAGCTCGGTGCGAAACAGGCCAACCCCGTCGGCGCCCGAGCTTTCCAGCGACGGCAGATCGGCCATCAGCCCGGCATTCATGTCAAGGCGGATGCGCACCCCGTCGCGGGTCTCGGCCGGCTTGTGGCGCAGGGCGGCATATTTCTGCTGCGCCTCGTGCTCCATCGCCATCTTGTCGCGAAAGGCGGCGACCACGTTTTCCTCGGGCCTGAGATGCACCACCCCGCTTTCGCCATCCACCAGGATCAGGTCGCCATTGAGCGCGCTGGTGGTGATCGGCCCCACATGCACGATCAGCGGAATCGCCAGGGCGCGGGCGACAATCGCCGCATGGCTGGCGACCGAGCCCTCCTCCAGCACCACCCCCCTGAGGCTCCGGCCATATTCCAGAAGCTCGGCCGGGCCGATATTGGTGGCGATCAGGATCGGGTCATCGGGCATTTCGGCGCCGGTGTCGCTGCCCTGTCCGGTCAGGATCCTCAGCAGCCGGTTCGACAGGTCATCGAGGTCATGCAGGCGCTCGCGCAGATAGGGGTCGGCCACCTGGTTCATCCGCGCGCGGGCGGCGGATTGTTCCTTTTCCACCGCCGCCTCGGCCGACAGGCCGCGGTCGATATCGGCCTGCATGCGCCGGATCCAGCCCTTGGAATTGGCAAACATCCGATAGGCTTCCAGCACCTGCATCTGTTCCTTGTCGCCGGTTTTCGCCCCGGCCAGAAGCTCGTCCACCGAGACCCTCAGATGCTCGATCGCCGATTGCAGGCGGGTGAATTCCACCTCGGGGTCGTCGGCCACCGGGTTGGCCACCACCACCCGCGGCTCGTGCAGCCAGACATGCCCCTCGGCCGAGCCCTCCTGGCCGATACCGCCCTGAAAGGTCTCGGGGCGCTGATGCGGGGCGCTGAGGGCCGCGCCTTCGCCGACAAAGGCGCCCAGCTCGGCCATTTCCGCCAGCACCATGGCCACCACTTCCAGGCCATAGACTTCGTCCTCGGAATACGCGCGGGGGTCGCGCGACTGCACCACCAGCACGCCCAGGATCTCGCCCAGCCGCTGGATCGGCACCCCCAGGAACGAGGTGTAAATCTCTTCGCCGGTTTCGGGCATGAAGCGAAAGCCGCGCGCCGCCGGGGCGTTGTCGGTGACGATCGGCCGGCGGGTGCGCGCCACCCGGCCGACCAGGCCCTCGCCCATGCGCAGGCGGGTCTGGTGCACGGCTTCGGGGTTGAGCCCCTCGGTGGCGCACAGTTCCAGCGTTTCGGTATCGCGAAACAGATAGATCGAGCACACATCCGCCTGCATCGACCCCGCGATCAGCCGGGTGATGCGGTCAAGCCGTTCCTGCCCCTCCTGGGCCTCGGCCAGGGTCTCGCGCAGCGCGCGCAGCAGCTTGCGGCTGTCACTTTCGCGAATGTCGCCCATGTTCTCTCCCTGCCAGCCGGCGGGGAGGTGCGCTTACCCCGCCGCCGTGCCGGCTTTTTCCAGTTCGAACGCATCATGCAGGGCTTGCACGGCAAGTTCCATATATTTCCGGTCGATCAGCACCGAAATCTTGATCTCGGAGGTTGTAATGACCTTGATGTTGATACCTTCGCGGGCCAGCACCTCGAACATTTTCGCGGCGACGCCCGCATGGCTACGCATGCCGATGCCCACCACGCTGACCTTGGCCACCTCGGTATCTGCCACCAGGTCGTGGAAGTTGATCTCGCCCGAGGCGCGGGCCGCCTCCATCGCCTTTTCGGCGCGCGCCACCTGATCGACCGGGCAGGAGAAGGTCATGTCGGTGCGGCCTTCCTCCGAGATGTTCTGCACGATCATGTCCACATTGACCCCGGCCTCGGCCAGCGGCACGAAAATGGCGGCGGCGATGCCGGGGCGGTCGGCGACGCTGATCAGGGTCATCTTGGCTTCGTCGCGCTGATAGGCGACGCCGGACACCACGTTCTGTTCCACTATATCCTCCTCATCGCAGACCAATGTGCCTGCCTCCGGGTTGTATTCCTCAAAGCTTGACAGCACCCGCAGGCGCACCTTGTAGCGCATGGCCAGCTCGACCGAGCGGGTCTGGAGCACCTTGGCGCCCAGGCTGGCCAGTTCCAGCATCTCCTCGAAGGCGATGCGCTCAAGCTTGCGGGCCTTGTCGGTCAGGCGCGGATCGGTGGTATAGACCCCGTCCACATCGGTATAGATGTCACAGCGCTCGGCCCCGAAGGCGGCGGCGAAGGCCACCGCGGTGGTGTCCGAGCCGCCACGCCCGAGCGTGGTGATGCGCCCGTCCGGGCCGATCCCCTGAAAGCCCGCCACCACCGCCACCTGCATGCCCTCGTCGAACTTGGCAAGGATGTTGTCGGTGGGGATCTCTTCGATTCGCGCCGCCGCATGGGCATCGGTGGTGCGCACCGGCACCTGCCAGCCCATCCAGGAGCGGGCGGGAATGTCCATCTCCTGCAACCGCAGCGCCATCAGCCCGGCGGTCACCTGTTCGCCAGAGCTGACCACGGCATCGTATTCGCGCGCGTCATAGAAGGGCGCGGTTTGTTCGACCCAGCCGACCAGCTCGTTGGTCTTGCCGGACATGGCGCTGACGATCACGATCACCTTGTGGCCGGCCGCCACCTCGCGCGCCACCCGCTTGCAGGCCCGCGCGATGCGGTCGAGATTGGCAACCGACGTGCCGCCGAATTTCATGACAAGGATGGACATGCTGGCCCCTCAATTGCGTCCGGCCCCTCTTACGCGAGGGGCGGGGGCAAGGGCAAGAGAGCGCGGCGCGGCTTCGCGCGCGGCAATTCACCCCACCGGGCCGCCGGGCTATGCGGCCTTGCGGCGGGCCTCTTCGCGCAGGGGGCGCAGGAACGGAAAATGGCGCTCGGCCGCCGCGAAGGCCTCGTCGCCGCCAAGCTCCTCGCTGACCAGGGCGCGGCTGTCGTTATGTTCGTGAATCGCGCGCAGGTAAAATGGCCGCATCGAGCCGATGACCCGGCTCGACTGACGCTCGCCAATGCGGCGATGCGCGGTCATGTAGGGGTTCTTGCGATAATCCGGGGCCGAGACCAGCGCCAGGCCGAGATTGGTGAAAGGCACGTTGCGCGGCGCCAGCCAGGCCGGCAGGCCATCGCTATCGAGCCCAAGCGACAGGCCGCGCGGAAAGCTCAGAAAGGTGGCCTCATCCGTGTGCAGCGGGTCGTCGATCACGCATTGCGCGTGATAGCGCAGATGCGCCACGAAATCGCAGCTCAGCGCATCGTCGTCATCCAGCACCACCTGCACCACATGCCGCTGATCGCCATAAGTGTTGCGCACATAACGGCGGAACATGTGCCCCGCATGCCTTTTGGGCCGATAGATCACCCGGCCGCGGTCGCCCAGGGCATGACGCACCACGCCATCGAGCCGCTCCTTGTAGATATCCGGCATCAGGCTCGAGGACAGCACCAGGTGCTCGAAATCCGCGTCGCTCTGGGCGGCCAGGCTGGGCAGGGTATAGCGCGCGAACATGGCCAGCCGGCGCTCCAGCCGGTCCGGGTCGAACAGCCGCGCCGGGTCCCTGCTGGCCGGCGAACGCCAGCCGGAAACGCCGAAAAACGAAAACCGGGTCTGAAAGATGATCTTCATGCCACGCCTGCCACTGCCCATGTTCCGCCGATCTTTGCCGGCTGTTGCGCCGATCATAGGGTGAATGTGGATTTCTGTCGAGAGCGGCCGGCATCGCCGGTTTCTGGATATAATCCCAGGGCACAACTGGACCTATTTTTTCGCCCCGGATCGGCGCCATATAGGCAGGCTTGCAACCCGATCCCAGGAGGCTCACATGGACGGCAAACCCACCGCGAACGACATTTCCGAAATCGTTGCCGCCGACAAGGCGCATGTCTGGCACCATCTGTTTCAGCACAAGGCGCTTGAGGAAAACGACCCGCGCATCATCGTCGAGGGGCGCGGCATGCGGGTCTGGGACCAGAACGGCAAGGAATACCTGGACGCGGTGTCGGGCGCGGTGTGGACGGTGAATGTGGGCTATGGCCGCAAGCAGATCGTGGATGCGGTGGCCGAGCAGCTGATGAAGCTGAACTATTTTGCCGCCGTGGCCGGGTCGATCCCGGCGGCGCAGTTTGCCGAGATGCTGATCGAGAAAATGCCGGGGATGAGCCGGGTCTATTACTGCAATTCCGGCTCCGAGGCCAACGAGAAGGCCTTCAAGATGGTGCGCCAGATCGCGCACAAGAAATATGGCGGCAAGAAGCACAAGATCCT
>CAZPDV010000141.1:4555-5635 GCA_964585355.1 uncultured Aliiroseovarius sp. | reverse complement strand
CAAGGGCGCGCTCAAGGCCCTGCCGGGGGTGGTGGACGTGCAGGAGATGTAGCGCGCCATCAAGGGGGCAGCCGGCCGGCGCCGCGCCCTACCAGTGCGGCGGCTTCTGATCGGCCAGGGGCGCGGTGGTGCCTGCCGCCAGTTCCTGCTCGGCGGCGCGCTCCATCAGCGTTTGCAGCCGGTGCGCCATCAGCGCCAGTTCCCCGTCCTGGCGCGCCAGCACGTCGGAAAGCTCCTCCACCGTTCTGCTCAGGTGGGCCACCATCTCTTCCAGTTCGGTCAGGCGTCGATCTTGTTCCATGCCGCCTGATAGCGCAAATCGCCCCGCTTGCAACCCCCCCATTGCGCCCCCGGTCGCGCCCCCGGTTGCCCCGCGCCCTTCCATGGGCTAGACCGCGCCCGAAGCTTGAGGACAGGCACCATGGCAAAGCAGAAGAAACAGCCCCGGCCCAGGGCCGAGACCCCCAAGGGGTTCCGCGACACGTTCGGCCCCGAAGTCGAGGCCCGGCGCGAGATGCTCGACGCGATTGCGCGGGTCTATCGGCTGTATGGTTTCGAGGCGCTGGAGACCTCGGCGGTGGAAACGGTCGAGGCGCTGGGCAAGTTCCTGCCGGATGTGGACCGGCCGAACGAGGGCGTCTTTGCCTGGCAGGAGGAAGATGACGGCAAGTGGCTGGCGCTGCGCTATGACATGACCGCCCCGCTGGCGCGGGTCTTTGCCCAGCACCGCAACGACCTGCCCACGCCCTATCGGCGCTATACGATGGGGCCGGTCTGGCGCAACGAAAAGCCGGGGCCGGGCCGCTTTCGCCAGTTCACCCAATGCGATGCCGACACGGTGGGGACTGCCTCGATGGCGGCGGATGCCGAGATCTGCGCCATGCTGGCCGATGCGCTCGAGGCGGTGGGCATTGCCCGCGGCGATTACCTGATCCGCATCAACAACCGCAAGGTGCTCAACGGGGTGCTTGAGGCGGTGGACCCACAGGGCAACGTGGACCGCGACGCGGTGCTGCGTACCATCGACAAGTTCGACAAGGTGGGCGAGGCCGCGGTGCGCGAGCTTCTGGGGCCCGGCCG
>CAZPDV010000141.1:0-4545 GCA_964585355.1 uncultured Aliiroseovarius sp. | reverse complement strand
TGCCTCGGGCGCCTATATCGACGGGGTGGGCCTTGCCGAGGCGCAGGCCGCGCCGGTCATCGCCTTTCTCACCTCGCGCGGCGACAGCACCGCCGAAACCCTTGCCAATCTGCGCCGGGCGGTGGGCGACAGCGCCGCCGGCGCCGAGGGCATCGACGAGCTGGAACAGATCGCGGGCTTTCTGACCGCCCAGGGCTATGGCCCCGATCGCATCGTCATCGACCCTTCCGTGGTGCGCGGGCTGGGCTATTATACCGGCCCGGTTTTCGAGGCCGAGCTGACCTTTGAGATCACCGACGACAAGGGGCGGGTGCGCCAGTTCGGATCGGTGGCCGGCGGCGGGCGCTATGACGATCTGGTCAAGCGCTTCACCGGCCAGGCGGTGCCGGCCACCGGGGTCTCGATCGGGGTGGACCGGCTGCTGGCCGCCCTGGCCGCCAAGGGGCGCGGCCCGGCCGATGCGGCAGGGCCGGTGGTGGTCACGGTGATGGACCGCGCCCGCATGGGCGACTATCAGGCCATGGCGGCCGAACTGCGCGCCGCCGGCATCCGCGCCGAGGTCTATCTGGGCAATCCCCGCAATTTCGGCAACCAGCTCAAATATGCCGACAAGCGCGGCGCGCCGGTGGCGGTGATCGAGGGCGAGGACGAGCGCGCCCGCGGCGTGGTGCAGCTCAAGGACCTGGTGCTGGGCGCCCGGATCGCCGAGAATGCCACGCTCGAGGAATGGAAATCGCGCCCCTCGCAGGTCGAGGTGCCGCGCGCCGACATGGTGGCGGAAGTGGCGCGCATCCTCGAGAGCCAGAATGCCTGATCGCGCCGCCATTCGCGACCGCGCCGCCGGGCTGCTTGCCCATATGCAGGACCGGGGCGCGGTGCGGGTCGAGACCGACATCCTTCAGCCCGCCGACGTGCTGCTGGACCTTTATGGCGAGGATATCCGCGCCCGCGCCTTCACCACCCACGACCCCGAGACCGGCGAGGCCATGCTGCGCCCGGATTTTACCGTGCCGGTGGTGCGCGCGCATATGGCCAATGGCGCCGAGCCCGCGCGCTATACCTATGCCGGCAAGGTGTTTCGCGCCCAGGCCGAAACCGCGCACCGGGCGCGCGAATACTGGCAGGTGGGCTATGAACTGTTTGACGGCGCCGACACGGCGGCGGCGGATGCCGAGGTCTTTGCCCTGTTCCACGACCTGCTGGCGCCCATGGGGCTTGCCCCCGTGACCGGCGACATGGGCCTGTTGCTGGCGGCGGTGCGGGGGCTGGACACGCTTGAAAGCCGCAAGGCGGCGCTGACCCGCCATATCTGGCGGCCGCGTCGGTTTCGTGCCCTGCTGGACCGTTTTGCCGGCCGCGCCCCCGCCCCGGAAGGGCGCGCCGAGCTGCTGGCCGGCGAGGTCGAGATCACCGCGCCGCTGATCGGCCTGCGCAGCCGGGCCGAGATTGCCGAGCGCATCGAGAAACTGCGCGAGGATGCCGCCGCGCCGCCGATCCCGGCGGTGCAGGTGGAGCTTCTGAATGATATCATGGGCCTGCACGAGACCATGGAGAACGTCGCCGCGCGGCTGGGCGATTTTGCCGTGGACATGCCCGCCATCGCCCCCGCCGTGGACCGTTTCGAGGCCCGCGCCGAGGCGCTCGTCGCCCGCGGCATCGACCCGGCCAGCCTGCCTTTCGAGGGCTCTTATGGGCGCACCTCGATGGAATATTACGATGGTTTCGTGTTCGGCTTCGTGGCGCCGACGCGCCCGGACCTGCCGCCCGTCGCCACCGGCGGCCGCTATGACGCGCTGACCCGGCTGCTGGGCCAGGGCCGGTCGATCCCGGCGGTGGGCGGGGTGGTGCGCCCGGACCTGCTCGAGGAGGTGGGAAGATGAGCCTCAAGCTCGGCCTGCCCTCCAAGGGGCGCCTGATGGACAAGACCTTCGACTGGTTCGCCGCCCGCGGCATCCGCTTTGCCCGCAGCGGCAGCGACCGCGAATATGCCGCCCATGCCGAGGGGCTGGAGGGGCTGGAACTGGTGCTGCTGAGCGCCGGCGAGATCCCGCGCGAACTGGCCGCCGGGCGGATTCACCTGGGCGTGACCGGCTCGGACCTGGTGCGCGAGAAGCTGGGCGACTGGCAGGCCCGGGTCGAGGAACTGGCCCCCATGGGCTTTGGCCAGGCCGACCTGATCATCGCCGTGCCCGCCGCCTGGGTCGATGTGACCACCCTGGACGACCTCGATGCGGTGGCCGCTGCCTTTCGCGCCCGGCACGGCTTTCGCCTGCGCATCGCCACCAAGTATCATCGCCTGGTGCGCGAGCATCTGCGCGCCGCCGGCGTCGCCGATTACCAGCTGGTGGACAGCCAGGGCGCCACCGAGGGCACCATCAAGAACGAAACCGCCGAGGCCATCGCCGACATCACCTCGACCGGCGAAACCCTGCGGGCCAATCACCTCAAGGTGCTGGCCGGCCCGCCCATTCACCGCAGCCAGGCGGTGCTGTTTCGCGCCCGCCGCGCCACCTGGGACGATGCAGCGCGGGCGACCATGGACAGGCTGCAACAGAAGCTGGAGCGCACCGCATGACCACCTGGACCGCCCTGACCACCCTGCCCGGCCAGGCCGCCGCCGAGGCCCTGGGCCGCGCCATGGAGGAGCGGCTGAGCCCCGCCCCGGTGGGCCTTGGCGTGTTCGAGCTCGAGGACGGCTCCGGCCTGTGGGAAGTGGGCGGCTATTTCACCGAGGCCCCGGACATTGCCGGGCTGGCCCTGCTTGCCGCCCTGCACGGCGCCGCCGATTTCACGGTTTCCGAACTGCCGGAAAAGGACTGGGTGGCCGAGGTGCGGCGCGAGCTTGCCCCGGTCGAGGCCGGGCGCTTTTTCGTCCATGGCGCGCATGACGCGGACAAGCTGCCGGCCGGGCGCATCGGCCTGCTGATCGAGGCCTCGATGGCGTTTGGCACCGGCCACCACGGCACCACCCAGGGCTGTCTGGCGGCGCTGGACCGGCTGGCCGAGGCGGGCCTTGCCGCCGGGCGGGTGGCCGATATCGGTTGCGGCACCGCGGTGCTGGCCATGGCGGCCGCCCGGCTCTGGCCCCAGGCCGCGCCGATCCTGGCCAGCGATATCGACGAGGTGGCGGTGGAGGTGGCCCGCGCCAATGTCGCCGCCAACGGGCTTGAGGGGCGCGTGACCTGCCTCGAGGCCGCGGGCCTTGCCCATCCCGCGCTGCAGGCCGCCGCCCCGTTCGACCTGATCTTTGCCAATATCCTGAAAGGGCCGCTGATCGCGCTGGCCCCGGATATGGGCGAATCGCTCGGCCCCGGCGGATATGCCATTCTTTCCGGTATCCTCAACCCGCAGGCAGAGGAAGTCTGCGAGGCCTATTTCGCAAATGGCTTCAATCTGGTGGAAAACACCAGGATTGTTGACTGGACCACTCTCGTTTTTCAACATGTTTGATTAAAATTAAAGGAAACAGTTCGTTTCGGGCCAGTTTGAGGCAATTGCCACATTTCCGCCACAATTCGCCACGATTTTGACCTTGTTACCAAGGGCGGGGGCATTGGTATGGAGGCGAGGATGGCAGACGCCAACTACGTCAGTTTTGTAGAACGGTTGCAAAAGGTGGAGAAGCGCCACCGCAAATTGTCGCGCGGATATGTCCGGCTGAAGGAAGTGGATGGGCTCCTGATCCCCGTTCCCGACCGCCGGGTGCGCCGCCCCTTTCCGGCTGTTGGCGTGATGCTGACCATCGCGGCCCTGCTGGCCTTCAAGGGCTTCCTGCTGGCCTATCACGGCCCGATCACCTATGGCGAGCGGGTGGATCTTCTGGCCTCCGGCAACATTGTCGAGCAGGCCGGCGCATGGATCATGCGCGCCGACCCGATCACCCAGTGGATCGCCCAGCAATTCATGAGTATCCCGGGGCTGTTCTGACCCCGCTCCTGCCGGTCGGCTGTCCCTCCGACCACCTGTGAACCTGTGAATGCCAGCCCCCGGAAGCATAGCCTCCGGGGGTTCGCATGTGGGGCGCCGGCCGGGGCGCTGCCCCGGACCCCGGAGTACTTGCGGAAAGATGAAAGGGCGGGCGACGGGTTACTCGTCCATTTTCAGTGCCGAGATGAACGCCTCCTGCGGGATGTCCACGCGGCCGAACTGGCGCATCTTCTTCTTGCCCTTCTTCTGTTTTTCCAGAAGCTTTTTCTTGCGCGTCGCGTCGCCGCCATAGCATTTGGCGGTCACGTCCTTGCGCAGGGCGGAAAGGGTTTCGCGGGCGATGACCTTGCCGCCGATCGCCGCCTGGATCGGGATCTTGAACATGTGGCGCGGGATCAGGTCCTTGAGCTTTTCCACCATGGCGCGGCCGCGGGTCTCGGCCCGGTCGCGGTGGACCATGGTTGAGAGCGCATCCACCGGCTCTTCGTTGACCAGGATCGACATTTTCACCAGGTTGTCCTCGCGGTAGCCCTCGAGCTGATAGTCAAAGCTGGCATAGCCCTTGGTCACGCTTTTCAGCCGGTCGTAGAAGTCGAACACCACCTCGTTCAGCGGCAG
>CAZPDV010000140.1:0-5687 GCA_964585355.1 uncultured Aliiroseovarius sp. | reverse complement strand
CAGAGCTTGCCCAGCAAGCTATTGATAACATTACCGATAAGGACATAATCCGCCTGCGCGAGATTGACAATGCGCTCAACCGCGCGATCGCGGCGGGGGATGTGCGCGGCTATCTTGAGAGCAACACCCGTTTTCACAAGGAACTCTATGCGCTGTCGGGCGCCGAGGTGCTGATCGCCAATGCCGACATGCTCTGGCTGCGCGGCGGGCCCAGCCTGCGGGTGGTGCTGGGGCGGTTCGGCACCGCCAATCTGCCCGACAAGCATGCCGATGCCCTGGCGGCGATGCAGGCGCGCGACGGCGCCGCCCTGGCCCGGGCCATTTCCGAGGACATTTCCCAGGGAATCGAGCAGGTGCGGCTTGGTTTTGCCGGCGAAAATGCCTGACACCGGCAGCGCGGGCGATTGACTCCGCCAAATTTGATCATATTCTGACGCCAATCGGCACATGCAAGGAGCCAGCCATGACCAAGATCACGAATCACCTGCCGACGGCGGAATTGCAGGCACTCGACGCGGCGCATCACCTGCATCCGTTCACCGCCAACGCGGCCCTGGCCGAGAAGGGCGCGCGGGTGATCACGCGCGCCAGCGGCGTAACCCTGACCGACAGCGACGGCGCCGAGATCCTCGATGCCATGGCCGGGCTGTGGTGCGTCAATATCGGCTATGGCCGTGACGAACTGGCGGAAGCGGCGGCGCGCCAGATGCGCGAGCTTCCCTATTACAACAGCTTTTTTCAGACCACCCACGTGCCGGCCATTGCCCTGGCTGACAAGCTGGCGAAACTGGCGCCGGGCGACCTGAACCACGTGTTCTATGCCTCGGGCGGGTCCGAGGCCAATGACACCAATATTCGCCTGGTGCGGACCTATTGGGCGGAAAAGGGCCAGCCGGAAAAGCAGGTGATCATCTCGCGGCACAATGCCTATCACGGCTCGACCGTCGGGGCGGCATCGCTGGGCGGCATGGCGGGCATGCACGCCCAGGGCGGGCTGCCGATCCCGGGGATCGAATATATTGACGAGCCCAACTGGTACGCTGCCGGCGGCGACATGAGCCCCGAGGAATTCGGCCTTGAGCGGGCCCGGCAGCTTGAGGCGAAGATTGCCGAGATCGGCGAGGACAAGGTTGCCGCCTTCATCGCCGAACCGATCCAGGGCGCCGGGGGGGTGATCGTGCCGCCGGACAGCTACTGGCCTGAAATCCAACGGATTTGCGATGCCCATGACATCCTGCTGATCGCCGACGAGGTGATCACCGGGTTCGGCCGCACCGGCAACTGGTTCGGCTCGGAAACCTACGATATCCGCCCCGACATCATGACCATCGCCAAGGGGCTGAGTTCGGGCTATGCGCCGATCGGGGGCAGCATGGTCTCGGACGAAGTGGCCGAGGTGCTGTCGGGCACAGAGTTCAACCACGGCTATACCTATTCCGGGCATCCGGTGGCGGCGGCGGTGGCGCTGGAGAACCTGCGGATCCTCGAGGAAGAGGGCATCGTTGACCGGGTGCGCGACGAAACCGGGCCGTATCTCAAGGAAAAATGGGAAGCGCTTGCCGAGCACCCCTTTGTCGGCGAGGCCAAGATCGTGGGCTTCATGGGGTCGCTGGCGCTGACGCCGGACAAGGCGGCGCGCGCCCCCTTTGCCGCGCCCAGGGGCACTGTCGGGCTGATCGGGCGCGAGCGTTCCTTTGCCAACAACCTGATCATGCGCCATGTGGGCGACCGGCTGATCATCGCGCCGCCGCTGGTGCTGAGCAAGGCCGACATCGACACGCTGATCGAGCGTGCCGCGCGGGTGCTGGACGAAACCCATGCCGAGGCCCGCGCCCAGGGTCTGCTGGTGGCGGGTTAGCGTGGCCCGGCTCGACCTGCTCACCGCCAATGACCGGGTGGGGGAGTACCCCGCCTCGTATTACGCCGCCACCGCTAAGCCGCCCGGCCCCTATCCGGCGGCCGAGGGCGAGCTGAGCTGCGATCTGTGCATCATCGGCGGCGGCTTTACCGGCCTGTCGGCGGCGCTGCATGCGGCGCAGGCCGGGCTGGATGTGGTGCTGGTCGAGGCCCAGCGGGTGGGCTTTGGGGCCTCGGGGCGCAATGGCGGGCAGGTGCATGGCGGGCAGCGGCTGGACCAGGACGCGCTCGAAAGGATGCTGGGCGTCGGGCGCGCCAGGGTCTTGTGGGATCTGGCGCTTGAATCGGTGGCGCTGACCAGGGACCTGGCGGAAGAACACGCGCCCGAGGCCGGCTTTGTCGCCGGTATCATCGAGGCCGACCACAAGGCCCGCTTCGTGCCGCACAGCCATGCCTATGCGCAAAAGCTGAAGGATGAATATGGCTATGACCTGATCCGGCCCCTCGACCGGGACGAGATGCGCGCGCTGGTCGGCTCGCCCGCCTATTACGGTGGCACGCTGGACATGGGCGGCGGTCACCTGCACCCGTTGCGCTATGCCTTCGGCCTGGCGCGGGCGGCGGTCAGGGCCGGGGCGCGCCTCTTTGAAACCAGCCGGGTGCAGGCGGTGGATCAGGGCGACCCCGTGCGCATCCGCACCGACCGGGCCCGCATCCGCGCCCGGCATCTGCTCTGGGCCTGCAACGGGTATCTGGGCCACGCTCAGCCGGAAATTGCCGCCAGGGTGATGCCGATCAACAACTTCATCGCCGCCACCGAGCCGCTGGACGAGGCCACGGCCCGCGGGCTGATCCGCAACAATGCGGCGGTGGCCGACAGCAAGTTCGTGATCAACTATTACCGCCTGTCCGAGGACCGGCGCATGCTGTTTGGCGGCGGCGAGAGCTATGGCTACAGGTTTCCCGCCGATATAGCCGCCAAGGTGCGCAAGCCGATGGAGCAGATCTATCCGCAACTCAAGGGCGTCAGGATCGACTATGCCTGGGGCGGCACCCTGGGCATCACCATGAAACGCCTGCCGTATTTCGCCCGCCTGGCGCCGAATGTGCTGACCGCCTCGGGCTATTCCGGGCATGGCGTTGCGCTGGCCACGCTGGGCGGCAAGCTGGCTGCCGAGGCGGTGGCCGGGCAGGCGGGGCGATTTGACATCATGGCCGAACTGCCGGCGCCGCGCTTCCCCGGCGGCGCTGCGCTACGCAGCCCGCTGCTGGTGCTGGCCATGGTCTGGTATGCCCTGCGCGACCGGCTGTAATTCCAGAATATCCCGCGCTTTCTGCGCCGCAGCATCAACCCACCAGCGCCCGGCGGATCAGGTTCAGCCCCACCAGTACCAGGAGGAGCAGGGTCAGCCGCCGGAAGCTCTGCTGCGGCAGCCGGTCATGCACCCGCCGGCCCAGCGCGATGCCCGCCAGCGCCGGCAGGACCGCCAGCGCCGATAATGGCAGGGTCGTGCGGTTGAGGATGCCCGAGCCCAGATGCGCGAAGGTCAGCATCACCGCCCCCAGCCCATAGACCACGCCCTGCACCCGCATCTGGTCGCGCTTGTCGGTGCCCAGCGCGGTCAGGAACAGCACCAGCGGCGGCCCCCAGACCCCCGACATGCCACCGACCAACCCGGCCCCGCCCCCAGCCACGGCTCCAGCCGCCGCCGGCCCTGCTCGCTCACCCTGAACTCCACCCCAACCAGTTGTATCAGCGAGAAAATTACCACCGGAACCCCGATCACCAGCAACAGGATATGCGGCGGCAGCAGCCGCACGAACTGGGCGCTGATCAGGATGAAAACCAGCATGAAACCCAGATAGACCCGAAACTTCCGCACGCTGCCCCATGCCGCCTGCCTGCCGTGGCGCAAGGCCTGCGCGGCGTTGCTGACCAGGGTGGGCAGGATCAGCACTGCCAGCGCCGTATCCGCAGGCAGGAATGACCCCAGCACCGAGATCATGATCATCGGCATGCCAAACCCCACCGCGCCCTTGACAAAGCCCGCAGCAAGGATCACCGCCGCCACGATCGTGACCAGCAGCCAGGGGATGTCGCCCATGCTCATGGCGTGGTAATAACCCGGGGCAGAAGGTGGCGCACGCAAATTCCGCCGCGTCACAATCGTTCACATAAATGGCGCATGGCGAATTTTTATTGCGCTGCAACTGCAAAATCCTTAAACCAGCCACAAACCAGCATACGAGGCCCCGCATGCCCATTCTTCACGACCTCACCGACCTGACCAAAGCCGCGCTGGCGCCGGCAAAGGCGCTGCTTGAGACCGCGACCGAGGCGGTGCGCGGGCTGGTTATCGAGGGCGAGAGGCCCGCGCCCGCGCGCATGGACGCCAACCAGCGCGCCGTGCACGGGCTGGCCTGGATCGCCACCTATGTTCAGGCCCTGACCCAGATGCAGGCCTGGGCCGAACGGCTTGAGGAGGCCGGCAAGCTGGGTGAAATCGAGCAGTTGATCCTGCAGATCGGCTTTGGTGAATATCTGCACCACCTGGCCGGCGGCATCCCCATGAACCAGGGGGAATTCGTCCGCCTGGCCGATCTCGGCCTGGGCTGGGGGGCGCTTGCCGGATTTCAGGCCGAGGCGGTGCAAGACCTGATGGCGCGCGGCAATTCTGCGCCGGCGCGGGCGCGCCTGGTGGCGCTGATGCAGGACAATGCCGGCCATGCCACCTTTGGCGCCACCGGGCTGGATGACGAGCTTGAGATGATCCGCGAACAGTTCCGCCGCTATGCCGATGAAAAGGTGGCGCCCTTCGCCCATGACTGGCACCTGAAGGACGAGCTGATCCCGATGCCGGTGATCGAGGAGCTTGCCGAAATGGGCGTGTTCGGCCTGACCATCCCCGAGGAATTCGGCGGTTTCGGCCTGACCAAGGCGGCGATGGTGGTGGTGTCGGAGGAGCTCAGCCGCGGCTATATCGGGGTGGGCAGCCTGGGCACGCGCTCGGAGATTGCCGCCGAGCTGATCCTGGCCGGTGGCACCGAGGCGCAAAAGGCCGACTGGCTGCCGCGCATCGCCTCGGGCGAGATCCTGCCCACCGCCGTGTTTACCGAGCCCAATACCGGCTCGGACCTTGGCGCGCTGCGCACCCGCGCGGTGGCCGATGGCAATGACTGGGCCATTACCGGCAACAAGACCTGGATCACCCACGCCGCCCGCGCCCATGTCATGACCCTGCTGGCGCGCACCGATCCCGACAGCACCGACTGGCGCGGGCTGTCGATGTTTCTGGCCGAAAAGCAACCGGGCAGCGCCGCCGACCCCTTCCCGACCGAAGGCATGACCGGCACCGAAATCGGCGTGCTGGGCTATCGCGGCATGAAGGAATACGAGCTTTCCTTCGACGGCTTCAAGGTGGCGGGCGAGAACCTTTTGGGCGGGGCCACCGGGCAGGGCTTCAAGCAACTGATGCAGACCTTCGAGGCGGCCCGGATCCAGACCGCGGCGCGGGCGATCGGGGTGGCGCAGAACGCGTTGGAGACCGGCCTGCAATACGCGCTGGAGCGGCGCCAGTTCGGCAAGCACCTCATTGAATTTCCGCGTGTTTCCGACAAGCTTGCGATGATGGCGGTTGAAATCATGCTGGCCCGGCAGCTCACCTATTTCGCGGCCTGGGAGAAGGACCACGACCGCCGCTGCGACCTTGAGGCGGGCATGGCCAAGCTGCTGGGCGCCCGGGTCGCCTGGGCGGCGGCCGACAACGCGTTGCAGATCCATGGCGGCAACGGCTTTGCCCTGGAATACCCGGTCAGCCGTGTGCTGTGCG
>CAZPDV010000139.1:0-5703 GCA_964585355.1 uncultured Aliiroseovarius sp. | reverse complement strand
CCACCGGGTCGGCCTCGGGCTCGGTGGCATAGACCCCCAGATTGGGGCTGATCGTGGCCAGCAGCTGATCGCCGCCGATCACCAGATCACAATCGCGCGACCACAGCGTGGCCTGCTCGGGCGCGTGCCCGTTGCCGATGCGCACGTCCCAGGCGCGGCCGGCCATGCGAATCACGTCGCCTTCCTTGATGCGGCGAAAGCCCAGCGGCATGTCGGCCACGATATCGGCAAAGTTGAACGGCCGTTCGCGGGCGCGTTTTTCATAGATCGCCCGGTCCATCCCGGCGGCGCGCCAATAGGCCAGGGTTTCGTCCACCGGCACCATCTGCTCGTCCAGCACCAGCATCCGCGCAAACAGCCAGGCGGTGCGGGTGGTGACCAGTTCGGCGCCATGGTCGCGCTGGAACCAGCCCGCCAGCCCGATATGGTCGGGGTGGTGGTGGGTGGCGATGACCCGGGCGACGGGTTTGCCCTTGAGCGGCCCGGTCAGCAGGCGCTCCCAGATCGCGCGGCTGCGGCGGCTGTCAAAGCCGGTATCGACAATGGTCCAGCCGTCGCCATCGTCCAGCGCATAGACATTGACGTGATCGAGCTTCATCGGCAGCGGCAGGCGCATCCACAGCACGCCGTCGGCGACCTCGATCGCCTCGCCCTCGCCGGGCACCTGTTCATGGGGAAAGCGGATCGGCGCGCTCATGGGGCGAGCGCCTCGGGCGAGAGCGCATAGAGCCCGGCCAGCCCCAGCCGCGCCTGCTCCAGAAGCCCGCCATGGGCCGGCAGCAGCCGGGTGATGTGAAACCGCGCCAGATCGCTGCGCGGGCCGGTGCCGCCCTCGGCCATGGCGCTGGCCAGGTGGTAATGCGCCCCCAGCACCAGGGCGAACCCTTCCAGATAGGGCACGGCCCCGGCAAAGCGCGCCTGCGGGTCGTCCTGCCGGGTCATCCACTCGGTGGTCTCGCACAGGGTCTCGGCCGCGTTCCAGAGCGCCTCGGCCAGGTCGGGCAGGGTGGCGCGGGCGGCCTCGGCGCCCGAGGAGATTTCTTCCAGCAGCCGACAGGCCGCCTCGCCGCCATCGGCCAGCTTGCGCCCCACCAGGTCCATGGCCTGAATGCCATTGGTGCCCTCATAGATCATGGTCACGCGCACGTCGCGGGCATACTGGGCCACCCCGGTTTCCTCGATATAGCCCATGCCGCCATGCACCTGGATCGCCTCCTGCGCCACCTTGTGGCCGGTCAGGGTGCCATAAGCCTTGGCGATCGGGGTCAGGAGCGCCACCCGCGCCCGCCAGGCGGCATCGTCGGTGGCACGCGCCCTGTCGGCGGCCATGGCGGTGGCAAGGGTAATGGCGCGGGCGGCGTAAAGCTCGGCCCGCATGGTCATCAGCATCCGGCGCACATCCGCATGGTCGATGATGGCGCCGGTGCCGGCCGCGCCCAGCGGCGAGCGGCCCTGCCGGCGCTCCTGCGCATAGGCCAGCGCCTGCTGAAAGGCGCCTTCGCCGGCGCCCAGCCCCTCGACCCCAACCCCCAGCCGGGCATTGTTCATCATGGTGAACATGGCATTCAGCCCGCGGTTTTCCTCGCCGATCAGCCAGCCGGTCGCGCCCTCGAAGGCCATCACCGCGGTGGGGCTGCCATGCAGGCCCAGCTTGTGCTCAAGGCTGACCACCCGCAGGGCATTCTCGCCCCCATCCGGCAGGTTTTTGGGCACCAGGAACAGGCTGATGCCACGGCTGCCCTCCGGCGCGCCGGGCAGGCGGGCCAGCACCAGGTGGCAGACATTCGCGGTAAAATCGTTGTCGCCCCAGGAGATAAAGATCTTCTGCCCGGTCACCCGATAGCTGCCGTCGCCGGCCGCCTCGGCCCGGGTTTTCAGCGCCCCCACATCCGAGCCCGCCTGCGGCTCGGTCAGGTTCATGGTGCCGGCCCATTCGCCGGAAATCAGCTTCGGCAGATAGGCGGCCTTGATCGGCTCGGGGGCATGGGCCTCCAGCGCCTCGATCTGGCCCTGGGTCATCAGCGGGTTGAGCTGCAGCGCCAGGCAGGCCCCCGACATCATCTCGTTCACCGCCGTCTGCAACACCATCGGCAGGCCCGCGCCACCATATTCCGGGCTGGCGCTCATGCCGATCCAGCCGCCTTCGGTAATGGCGCGATAGCCCTCGGCAAAGCCGGGGCTGGTGACCACCCGCCCACCCTCAAGCCGCGCCGGATGCAGGTCGCCCGCCCGCTGCAAGGGGGCCAGGACCTCGGCGCACATGCGCCCGGCCTCCTCCAGGATCGCGGCGGCCATATCCGGGGTCGCATCGGCGAAAAGGCGGCTCCGGGACAGCTCGTCAAAGCCCAGCACCCGGGTCAGCAGAAAGGTGAAATCGTCAACAGGCGGGCGATAGGCCATGGTTCCTCGCGCAGGGTTTGCGGGTTGCGGGTTTGCGCCAGACTGGCCGAGCCCTGCCGGGCCTGCAAGCAAAACGCAGCGTCAAGGCGGCGCTTGGCAAAACCGGGCGGGGCTGCTAGGGCGCGGCCATGGAAACGGAACATTTGCAGGCGGATGCGGCGGGGATCGCGCGGGCGGCGGCGCTGTTGCGGGCGGGCGATCTGGTCGCCTTCCCGACCGAGACGGTCTATGGCCTGGGCGCGGATGCGCGCAATGGCCGGGCGGTGGCGCGGATCTATGAGGCCAAGGGCCGGCCCGCCTTCAACCCGCTGATCGTGCATGTGCCCTCGCTGGAAGCGGCCCGTGCGCTGGCCGATTTCGACGCCGCCGCGCTGGCGCTGGCGGGGGCGTTCTGGCCGGGGCCGCTGACCCTGGTGCTGCCGCTCAAGTCCTCCGCCGGGCTGTCGCCGCTGGTCACGGCGGGGCTGGAAAACGTGGCGATCCGGGTGCCGGCACTGCCGCTCGCCCGCGATCTGCTGGCCCGGGCCGAATGCCCGGTCGCGGCCCCCTCGGCCAACCCTTCGGGGCGGATCAGCCCGACCACCGCCGCGCATGTGCTGGCGGGCCTTGAGGGCCGGATCGAGGCGGTGCTGGATGGCGGTGCCTGCCCGGTCGGGGTGGAAAGCACCATTGTCGGCCTTGCCCCGGCGCCGGTGCTGCTGCGCCCCGGCGGCCTGCCCCGCGAAGCCATCGAGACCGCGCTGGCAGCACCACTGACCCGGCCGAAACCCGGCGGCGCGCCGAACGCGCCGGGGCAGCTTTCCTCGCATTATGCGCCGCGCGCGCCCCTGCGCCTGAACGCCACCACCCGCGCGCCGGGCGAGCGCCTGCTGGGCTTCGGCCCGGTCACAGGCGCCACGCTGAACCTGTCCCCCACCGGCGATTTGCACGAGGCCGCGGCAAACCTGTTCGGCATGCTGCATGCCCTGGACCGGGCGGCAGACACCCCGATCGCGGTGGCGCCTGTCCCCGAAACCGGGCTGGGGCTGGCCATCAATGACCGGCTGCGCCGCGCCGCCGCGCCACGCCGCCCCGACCCCACCGAAGGATCGCTTCCCGCTTCTTCTGTTTGAAAATATCCCGGGGGTCCGGGGGCTGGCCCCCGGCCTGCCCCGCAAACCGCTCAGGCCCGCCCGCCCTCGGCCGACAGCATCAGCGGGCTGATCCCCAGCCTGGCCAGCGCCGCCTCCCATTTCCCGCCATGATCGGGATCGAATACCAGTTCCGGGTCGGCATCGGCGATCAGCCAGGCATTGCGGGCGATCTCGTCCTCAAGCTGCCCCGGCCCCCAGCCGGCATAGCCCAGCGCGGCCAGCGCGGCGCCGGGGCCGCTGCCCGAAGCGATGTCTTCGAGCACATCGCGGGTGGCGGTCATGGCAAAGGCCTGGTTCACCTTGAGCGTACCGGCCTCGACGCTGTACTCGCCCGAATGCAGGACAAAGCCGCGCCCCATCTCGACCGGGCCGCCAAAGAAGATCTGCCGCCCCGCCACCTCCGGCCCGGCGGCGATGCCCAGTTGCTCCAGCAGATCGGAAAAGCTGATATCGCCCGCGGGCTTGTTCACGGCAAGGCCCATCGTGCCCTCCTCGGAATGGGCACAGACAAAGACAACGGCATGGTCAAACCGCGGATCCCCCATGCCGGGCATGGCGATCAGCAGCTTTCCTGCAAGATTGGTGTTTCCGGTTTCCATATCGTTAAAATCGGGTGCCGAGGCCGGTTTTGCAAGGGGGCGCGGCGCGGCTGGTCATCGAAATGTGATTTCACATCGGGGTTCGCCCGCCTATATTGCGGCGGATGAAAACACGCCTTCCTTTCCCCGCACCTTACCTGTGGCCGGCCCTGTTGGCCGGGCTGCTCCTGGCGGTGTTCAGCGCCGGCGCCGGCATTGCCGGGTCCGACACTGCCTCGGATTACGCTCCTGAAAACGTTGCGCAAATAGAAATCCTGCCGGGCTGGCGCATGGCCGATGGCAGGCAGATGGCAGCGCTCAGGATCGGGCTTGCCGATGGTTGGAAAACCTATTGGCGGGCGCCGGGGGAAAGCGGGATTCCGCCGGCCTTCGACTGGTCCGGCTCGCGCAACCTGGCCGGGCTGCGCCTGCTCTGGCCGACGCCGCAGGTGTTTGACCCGCAGGGGCTGCGCACCCTGGGGTACAAGCACGAACTGGTGCTGCCGATCCTGGTCGAACCCGCCCGCGCCGGCAAGGCGGTGGTGCTCAAGGGGCGGGTGGCGCTGGGGGTATGCCGGGACGTGTGCATGCCGATGGAGGCCAGCTTCGAGGCGGTCCTGCCGGCAAGCGGCGAGGGGGCGCGGAGCGCGCTGATCCGCAAGGCGCTGACGCGGCTGCCCAAAAGCGGCGCCGAGGCCGGGCTGGCGGCGGTTTCATGCGAGGTGGAGCCGATCGCGGACGGGGTGCGGGTGACCGCCCGGCTGACCTTGCCCAGGGTCGGGCCGGACGAGGTGGCGGTGATCGAGCCCGCCGATCAGACCATCTGGGTGTCGCCGACCGAACTGCTGCGCAAGGGCAACCGCCTGACCCTGATCAGCGACCTGGTGCCCGAAAATGCCAGGCCGTTCCTGCTGGCGCGCTCGGATATCCGCATCTCGGTCTTTGCCGGCGGCAAGGGGGTGGAAATTGCCAGCTGTGTGCAGCCCTGACGGGGGCGCATCCGCCGGATGCGCCTGATTCGAGGCCTCCGGCGGGGATATTTGCAAACAGAAGAAGTGCTATCGCGGGATTTTGCCGCGGTATCTTTCGGTCAGTTCCGGGGCGGCGTCGCTTTCGTCATAGAGGCCCAGGGTGATACCGCGGCGCAGGCTCTTGCCCTGCATGGCGGCGATGTCGGCGTCTGATACGGTGACGCGCTGGGCATCGCGGGTGGCCCATTGGCGCAGGCGCTCATACATCAGCGCGATGATTTCGCGGTGTTCGGGCGCTTGCGAGGCGCCGAGGTCGAAGAATTCCTCGGGGTCGTTCTGCAGGTCGAACAGCATCGGGCGAAAGCCGATGGCATGGATGAATTTCCAGCGCCGATCGGTGAGCATGAACAGGCGCGCATCCTTGGGGGCAACGCCCAGTTTGCCGGCCATGGGGCGGGCGGCATAATTGTATTCGCTGACCGCAAAGTCGCGCCAGTTTTCCGGGGTCTCGCCGTGCAGCCACGGGATCAGCGAGCGCCCCTCGAGGACATGGCGCGCCGCATCGCCGGCGCCGCGCCCGGCGGCCACGTCCAGAAAGGTAGGGGCCAGGTCGATGGCTTC
>CAZPDV010000138.1:0-5713 GCA_964585355.1 uncultured Aliiroseovarius sp. | reverse complement strand
CCCATGGCGGGCGCATTCGCGCCCACCCGGGCGGCCGCCTGCCCTTTGTTGGTGCGCGGTTGGTGCGCGCCGAAACAGATCAAACGGACAGGTTCTCGCCTCGGGGCCGGCGTTACCGCATCCAGAGGCCTTCGCGCTTGATCCGGTTGCGGATCGCCTGTTCGCGCCGGGGCAGGTCGTTGCGGTCGAACAGGGCGCGCACCCTGGCGCCGCGACCCTGATAGATCATGCGTTTGAACGGCTCGTATTGCTTGAGCAGTTTCTTGATCCGGTTCGGCGCGGTGACCCGTTCCAGCAACTCGATCGCGGCGTCGTCGGCGCGGGCATAGAACAGCGGCAGCACCCGCCAGTGCTGGCTGACCGCGCCATCGAGCCCGGCCAGTTCCGGCCCCGGCCGCCCGCCCCCCAGCGCGTGAATCACCAGCGGCAGCGCCACCTGGTCAAGCCACGGGTCGAGGCTCTGACAGACCAGCGCCTCGGGCGCGTCGTCGCGGATGGCAAGGGCGTATTCCTCGAACAGCCCGGCAAAGGCCCCGGGATCGCGGTAGAAAAACCAGCCGGCGTTGAAATAGAGGTAGCGCTCCCAATGCTCGTCCGGCTGGCTCAGGTCCAGCGACGCGGCGAAATCGAGCCCGAACTTGTCATAAAGCGCGCCCCAGATCTCGCCATAGCCGGGGCCGTACAGCTCGATCCTGGGCCAGGTGCCCTCGCGCTGCATCGAGGCGGCGGGGCGGTCGAAATCGAAGCCCACCTGCGCCAGCGATCCGGTGATCAGCGTGTCGGTGTCGAAAAACACGAAAGGCTCGCCCTCGGGCAGGGTGCGCAGCCCCTCGATCTTGTTGCCATAGGGGTAGTCCTCGCCGAAATGGCGCGAGGTGAAGGGGCGGATCTCGGCCCCCAGGCGCACCAGCTCGGCCTCGATATCCGTATCCAGCCGGGTCCGGCGCCGCCACTTGTCGCCCTCGGGCACCGCCACGATCAGCCGGCCGGGAAAATCCGGGTCCGCCGCCCGCAGCGAGGCCGCAAACAGCAGCGCCTCGTATTGCAGCCGCCCGGCCTGGGCGATGATGAGGATATTGAAAACCTGTCGCTTTTCCGCCGATCCGGCCATGGAATTTTGCCTTGCCTCGCCTTATCTGCCACACTGCACCCATTGGGGGCGCCAGGCTTCCAAGTCTTAACGCGCGGGAAAGTGAAAATGAAACGGAAAAGTGTTTGGATAGCGGCCGTTATGCTGGGCGCCACAACCCTGCCGGGAGCGGCGCAGCAATTCACAACCGCCGATGAGGTCCGGCCGATTCTCGAGGCGACCCGCGCGAAATGGGTCACGCTGCGGCAGTTCGAGGGCAAGGACATGCTGAATTTCACCCAGCTGGTGACCTGGCGCTGCGGGCTCGAGGCGGTCTATTACAGCGTCAATGGCGGCCCCGAGAAACAGTTGCCGGTCGAGCCCTGTTACGAGGACGAAGCCGTGCCTTCAGCGATCAAGTCAACCGACATCCTGCCCTTTGTCAGCCTGCCCGCCGGCACGGTGCAGACGGTGACGGTGCGGCTGGTCTATGACGATGGCGGCCAGTCCAGCGCCAGTTTTCAGCGCGCCGATATCCTGACCTCCTGAAGCGGCTGAGGCATAGCCCAAAAACCTGCGCCTTAGCCCACCCGAAAGCCGGCGATCAACTGGCGCAGGCCCAGCGCCGCGCCGGCCATGATCGAGGCAAAGGCCACCGGCGCGCCGTAATACAGGAGCGAAAACGCCGAAAGCCCCTGGCCGATCGAGCAGCCGAAGGCGGTGACCGCGCCCAGCCCCATCAGCACCGCGCCCCCGATCTGACGGCGCAGCTCGCGCGGGTCTTCGCAGGCCTCCCAGCGGAAATGCCCCTTGAACAGCGAGCCGACAAAGGCGCCGGCCAGCACCCCGACCACGCTGCCCACGCCGAAATTCATGCTGGTGCCCGACGAGGTCATCAGCCAGAAGATGGTATCCCCCAGCGGCGCCGAATAGGTGTGGCTTTCCACCGGGATCGGGGTGAACCCATTGCTGAAAATCCAGTAGGTGCCGCCCCAGCCGATGACCACGGCCAGGCCCGCCATCAGCGCCCAGAACAGCTCCCTGGGCGCGCGGGCCAGGTCGCCGCCGATGAACATCGCCCCGATCAGCGCCGCGCCGGCCGCCATGCCCACCGTTGCGGCCGAGAGCCCGGTCAGCCGCGCCACCAGCGGCGCCAGCGAGGGCAGGCTGTCGGTGGGCACTTGCGGAAAGATCAGCACCCGCAGCCAGGCCAGCGGCCCGGATATGGCCACATAGGCCGACAGCCCCATCACCAGCACGATCACGAAGGCGCGCAGGTCGCCGCCGCCAAGCCGGGCCAGCGCGCCGAAGCCGCAATTGCCGCTGAGCGCCATGCCATAGCCGAACAGCAGCCCCCCCACCACCGAGGCCAGCGGGTTCCAGGCAAGTTTCAGGTACACCGTCTCGGACAAATCCAGAAGCCCGAGGCTCACCAAAGCGAAGCTGCCCAGCATGGCGCTGCCGATGGCCACGCCCCACATGCGCAGGCGCAGGCTGGAGCCGGCATAGAGCACGTCCTCGATCGCGCCCAGGGTGCAGAACCGGCCCAGGCGCGCGGCCAGGCCCAGCAGGAGGCCGCCGATCCCCCCCACCATGGCCGCCAGGTTTGCGTCACTGATCCATTCGAACATGCGCGCCCTCCCGGTCTGGCCTATTGCGCGGCCTCGCCTGGTTTGGGGACGGGGTCCGGTTCGGGAATGGTGCAGAACAGCTTGTAGATCACTTCCAGGATCTGCCGCGGCCGGTCGTCGGACAGCGAATAATAGATGGTCTTGCCCTCGCGCCGGGGTACCACCAGCCCTTCCAGGCGCAGCCGCGCCAGTTGCTGCGACACCGCCGCCTGGCGCGCATGCAGCAGTTCTTCAAGCTCGGTCACCGACTTTTCGCCGGTCACCAGGTGGCACAGGATCATCAGCCGCCCCTCGTGGCTGATCGCCTTGAGCAGCGCCGAGGCGTCCGAGGCGCTTGACATCATCTTGTCCAGCTCTTCCGGCTCCATGTCCGGGCGGATCACCGGCAGAACCGATTCCTGTTCAGCAGTCTGGCTCACACTTCACCCCTTTTCGGTTCTTAAAGCACAAAATGGATCGCGGTAAAATCCCCTGTTGCGACCTCCGGCGCGCTCAGCCCTCTGGCGCAGAGAAATCCGTGTTGGCGGTCAGGATCCGGTCCAGCATCGGCCAGAAGAAATCCTCGCCCGGATAGCCCTCGATCCGGGCCAGTTCCCGGCCGTTTTCCACCAGGACGAAGGTCGGGGTGAAATTGAGGCCGCGGGCAAAGGCGATGCCGCTTGCATCGGTTTCGCCGATATCGACCCGGTGCAGGGGGGCGAACCGGCCCTCGGCGGTCTTGGGATAGATCGGCGCGATCTGTTCGTTCCACATCTCGCAATAGGTGCAGCCTTCCTGTTCGACCATGACCAGTTCGGCCGCGGCCAGAGGCAGGGTAACCAGGGCGAATATCGCCACAAGCAGGGGCCCGATCGCGGCCCCGGCGCGCATGTTCTTCAGCATTTTCGCCCCGTTTTCGTGTTGGCGGTTGACCTGTCCGCAAGACACATCATAATCTTTCTATATGACTGGATCAAGGAGCGCGCGCGATGTTTGAGGTATCCTACCCCGGGGCGGCGCTGGCCGGGTTGCTGGCGTTTTTCACCCCCTGCGTGCTGCCGATGGTGCCGTTTTACCTGTCCTACATGGCCGGCATTTCCATGGCCGAGCTGCGCGGCGAGGGGGGGATTCCGCCGGGGGCGCAGCGGCGGCTGGTGATCTCGGCGCTGTTCTTCGCGCTGGGGGTGACCACGATCTTCGGCCTGCTGGGGCTGGGGGCCACGGCGCTGGGGCAGGGCTTTGCCCAGTGGAAACAGCCGCTTTCCTATGTGGCGGCGGCGATCATCTTTGTCTTTGGCCTGCATTTCCTGGGGCTGGTGCGGATCCCGTTTTTGATGCGCGAGGCGCGGATGCAGTCGAAGATGGACCCGTCCACCGTGGCCGGGGCCTATGTGATGGGGCTGGCCTTCGGCTTTGGCTGGACCGCCTGCGTCGGGCCGGTGCTGGCGACGATCCTGTTCATCGCCTCGATGAAGGAGACCCTGATGCAGGGCGCCGGGCTGTTGCTGATCTTCGGCCTTGGCATGACCTCGCCCTTCGTGCTGGCGGCGTTTTTCGCGCAACCCTTCCTGCGCTGGCTGGAGCGCCACCGCCAGTGGATGCCGCGCGTGGAGAAGGCGATGGGGGTGTTGATGATCGTCTTTGCCGTGCTCATCGCCACCGGCTCGATGAACGTGATTTCCAACTGGCTGATCCAGACCTTTCCCGCCTTTACCAGGCTTGGCTGACTGACCCGGAGCTTCGACATGCGCCTTCTGACCCTGATCTTCACCGTTGCGACCCTGGCCCTTGCCGCCCTGCCGGGGCAGGCCGCCGAGATGGGCGATGACGGGCTGCACAAGGCGCCGTGGATGCACGACACCTTCAAGGACATGCGCGAGGACCTGGCCGAGGCCACCTCCCAGGGCAAGCGCCTGATGCTGATCTGGGAGCAGCGCGGCTGTATCTATTGCCGGAAATTCCACGAGGAGATCGCGCCGAAACCGCGAATCGACGCCATGCTGTCGGACGAATTCTTCGTGGTGCAGATGAACCTGTTCGGCGATGTGGAGGTCACCGATTTCGATGGCGAAACCCTGTCCGAGCGCGACATGGCGATGAAATGGGGGATCATGTTCACCCCCACCTTCATGTTCTTCCCGCCGCAGGTGCCCGAGGGCGTCACCGCCGCCGAGGCCGCGGTGGTCACCATGCCCGGCGCGTTCGGCTATTATACCACCGCCAACCTGTTCCGCTGGGTGCTGGACGAGGGTTATCTGGGCGATGAGAACTTTCAGAAATACCACGCGCGGATGCTGCCGAAGCTGATGGAAGAGGAAAAATCTTCCAATTGAGGCGCTTGATTCGGTGGAAATGTTTTCGGTAGTGCCTTGAAAGGAAATAATAATTCAAAAACGCGAATTTGTTGTTGCGTGCGACCGGATGTCGCTGTTAGGCTATATAGAAGAACAAGAATAAACTCAGGGAGGAGACATGAAGCGTTCATTGATCGCCGCAATCGTGGTTTGCGCGGGGGCTGGCCTTGCCAATGCCGGGGCCATCGCGCCGGCAGATGTCGTGATAGAGGACATGACGGTCGGCACCTCGCTTACCGGCGTGCCCGGAGACCCGGCCAACGGCCGCAAGGTCTTTGCAAATCGCAAGAAGGGCAATTGCCTGGCCTGTCACGCCAATTCGGACATGTCCGAGATGCTGTTTCACGGCGAGATCGGCCCGGCGCTGGACGGGGTGGCCGAGCGCTATGCGCCCGAACAGCTGCGCGCCATCCTGGTCAATTCCAAGGCGGTGTTCCCGGATACGATCATGCCGGGCTTTTATGTCGATTCCTCGACCTTGCACCGGGTGATGCCCAAGTTCCAGGGCAAGACCATCCTGACCGCGCAAGAGGTCGAGGACGTTCTGGCCTATCTGCAAACGCTGAAATGACATGCCGCCGCCGGCCCGGAGCCGGGGCAGGGTGCAGACAACCCAAGGGGAGAAAAGAATGAAACTCACGCGACGTGATGCAATGGCGATGGGGCTGGGGGCTACTGTA
>CAZPDV010000137.1:0-5731 GCA_964585355.1 uncultured Aliiroseovarius sp. | reverse complement strand
TTCTGAATGGCCTTCATCTGCTCATTCAGATAATATTCGCGCTGGGTGCGCTCCATCTGGCTTTTCACCCTGGTCTTGATCTTCTTCTCGACCCGCAGCACCGACATTTCGCCCTGCATCAGGCCATAGACCTTCTCCAGCCGCTCGGCCACGTTGAGGGTCTCCAGCAGGTCCTGCTTCTGGGCAATATCCACCCCCAGATGCCCGGCCACCAGGTCGGCCAGCTTGTCCGGCTCGCGGGTTTCCGAAACCGCCGCCAGCGCCTCTTCCGGGATGTTCTTCTTGGCCTTGGCATAGCGCTCGAACTCTTCGCCCACCGACCGCACCAGCGCGGTCACCGTGTCCCTGTCGCCCGGCTCTTCCTCGAGAAACACCGCGTTGGCCTCGAAATAGGCGTCGTTGTCAAGGTAATCGGTGATGCGCACCCGTGCCTGCCCCTCGACCAGCACCTTGACGGTGCCATCGGGCAGCTTCAGAAGTTGCAGCACATTGGCCAGCACCCCGACCCGATAGATGCCCTCGGCGGTGGGCTCGTCCTCGGCCGGGTCGATCTGGCTGGCCAGCAGGATCTGCTTGTCGTCCTGCATCACCGCCTCCAGGGCGCGCACGCTCTTCTCGCGCCCGACAAAAAGCGGCACGATCATGTGCGGAAACACCACCACATCGCGCAGCGACAGCAGGGGATAGGATTGACTCAGTTGCTCGCTCATATGTTTTCCTTGGTCTGTAGGCCGGCGATCCTCCCCCTTCATGGCAGGAATGTCGCCTCCTGTTCACGTTTTGTTAACTGGGGATTGCTCCCGGTCTTTTCAACCCTGCGCCGGATTTTCCCCCCATTGTGCCCTCTGACCCCCTCGGGGGCAAGGGCGGCCTTGGCCTGGCGCGCGGCAAATGCGGCAAAATTGACGGGAATTTTCACAAACCACGCCCGCGCGCCGGTTCAGAGCGGCTCGATATCGCCCTGCGCGCGCATCGCGTGAAAATCGGCCTCGAACGCGGCGAAAGTCCCGGCCGCGATCGCCGCCCGCATCTGGGCCATGAGATCCTGGTAATAGTGCAGGTTATGCCAGGTCAGCAGCATCGAGGAAATGATCTCGCGCGACCGGAAAACGTGGTGCAGATAGGCGCGGCTGTAGCCCCGGCAGGCAGGGCAGGAACAGGCCTCGTCCAGCGGGCGCGGGTCGTCGGCATGGCGGGCATTCTTGATATTGACCACGCCGCGGCGGGTAAAGGCCTGCCCGGTCCGCCCCGAGCGCGAGGGCAGCACGCAATCCATCATGTCGATGCCCCGCTTGACCGCGCCAACGATATCATCGGGCTTGCCCACCCCCATCAGGTAACGCGGCTTGTCCTCGGGCAACATGCCGGGGGCCGTGTCCAGCACCTCGAACATCGCCGCCTGCCCCTCGCCCACGGCGAGGCCGCCAACCGCATAGCCGTCAAAGCCGATTTCCCTTAATTTCTCGGCACTTTCCGCCCGAAGTTCATGCGTCACGCCGCCCTGCTGAATGCCGAAAAGCGCATGCCCCGGCCGGTCGCCAAACGCCGCCTTCGAACGCGCCGCCCACCGCATGGAAAGCCGCATGGCCCGTGCCACCTCGGCCTCGTCGGCCGGCAAGGCGGGGCATTCGTCGAAACACATGACGATATCGCTGCCCAGCAGGCGCTGAATCTCCATGCTGCGCTCGGGCGTCAGCAGGTGGCGCGCGCCGTCGATATGGCTTTTGAACGCCACCCCCTCTTCGCTCAGCTTGCGCAGCCCGGCCAGGCTCATCACCTGAAAACCGCCGCTGTCGGTCAGGATCGGCCGCTGCCAGTTCATGAACCGATGCAATCCCCCCAGCCGGGCGATCCGCTCGGCCCCGGGCCGCAGCATCAGGTGATAGGTATTGCCCAGCAGGATATCCGCCCCGGTCGCCGCCACGCTTTCGGGCAGCATCGCCTTGACCGTGGCCGCGGTGCCCACCGGCATGAAGGCCGGCGTGCGAATTTCGCCGCGCGGGGTATGGATCACGCCGCTGCGCGCGCTGCCGTCCGTCGCCTCAAGGTCAAAGGAAAACCGTTTCATGCCCGCCTCTTACGCCAACGCCCCGGCCTTGCAAAGCCCCTCTTCTTCTGTTTGCAAATATCCCGGGGAGCGCGAGGGGCAGCGCCCCTCGCCCGGTCGCGGGCGCCAGCCCGCGAAACTCACCCTGCCGCCAGCAGCCGGTCGAACTTTGCCGCACAGATGAAATCGTTCTCGCTCAGCCCGCCAATGGCATGGGTGCTCCAGATCAGCTGGCAATAGCCCCAGCCAAAGGAAATATCCGGGTGGTGCCCCTCGCGGTCGCCCAGCCAGGCGGCCAGGTTGGCGGTATAGACCGCCTTGGCAAACCCCTTGAATTCCAGCCGCCGCAGCAGCCGCCCGCCGCCTTCCATCTCAAGCCGCCAGTCCGCGTCAAGCTCCGCCATCAGCGCCCGCGCCTCGGCCTCGCCCATCGCCACGACGCCCCCCTCGCAGGGCACGCAGCTCTTGTCGCTCAGGTCGCAAATGCTCATTTTCCTCCCCCTTCTCCCCCTTTCCCGGCCTCCACCGGATAGACCGGCGCAAACAGCCCCAATGCCCGTGCCCGCGCCACATCCGCGCTCAGGTCCCGTTCGGCCAGGTCAAACAGCACGTCCAGGTCCTCCAGCACATAATAGATCGGCTGGTGAATGTCGATCCGGTAGGGCGTGCGCAACAGGTCGATCAGGTCGAAGGCGCGCCGCTCCGCCTCGCTATCCTCGAGGCTGGCCACCAACTCGCCCGGCGACGAGGCCAGCCCCGCCCCCAGCGCCCTGATCTCGCCGTCAATACGGGTCAGGCCGAACTCGATGGTAAACCAGTAGGCCCGGATCAGCCAGACATGATCGCCCGGATCGGCCGCCACCCCGGCCCGGCCGATCGCCTGGGAAAAGGCCGCGAATCGCGGATCGGTCAGAAGCGGCGCATGGCCGAAAATCTCGTGAAAGATGTCGGGCTCCTTCACATAGTCGAAATCTTCGCGGCTGCGGATGAAGCTGGCGGCGGGAAATACCTTGCGGGCCAGCATGTCGAAGAACCGGCCAAAGCCGATCACCGCCGGCACCGGCGCCACCTGCCAGCCGGTCAGCTCCATCAGCCGGGCCGAAACCTCGACCGGCTGCGCCACCCGGTCGCGCGGCAAATCCAGCCGCGCCAGCCCCTCCAGCCAGGGCGGCGCCATGCAGCGCCCGACCAGCGGCATCTGCCGGGCCATCAGGTCGCGCCAGACCGCATCCTCCCCGGCATCGAACCGGATCCGCCCGTCCGGCCCCGGCTGTTTTGCCCTGTAGGCGCTTGTGCTGGCCATGCCTGCCTCCCCTGCCCGCTTCGATCACGGCGACATGATATTCCCGGTCATCGGCACCAGCTTGCCTTTTCCATGGCACTTTCCCCGCCTTTGAGGTATTTCATGCCCTTGCAAGACTCTTGGGAGGCATGTCATGCCCAAGCTCGACGACGCCGACCGGCGCCTGCTGGCCGCCCTGCAGCAGGATGCCCGGCTTTCGATTCAGGAGCTGGCCGAAAAGGTCGGCCTGTCGCCCTCGCCCACCTGGCGGCGGCTGCGCCGGCTTGAGCAGGAGGGGGTGATCGCGGCCCATGTGGCGCTGCTGGATGCCCGCCGGCTGGGCCTCAACACCCGCGCCTATATCCATGTCTCGCTCACCGATCACAGCGAGGCCAACATCCGCGCCTTCGAGCGTTTCGTGCAGGCCGAGGCGCAGATCGTCGAGTGCTGCGCCATAACCGGCGCCGACGACTACCTGCTCAAGGTGGTGGCACGCGACCCCGAGGCGCTGGAGCATTTCCTCATGCAGCGCCTGCTGGGGCTGGGTTTCGTGCGCTCCTCGACCACGCATTTCGTGCTGAGCCAGAAAAAGCAGTCCACCGCCCTGCCGCTGGAATGAGCGCTGCGACGCGCTGCCTCTGGACCTTGGCGGCATAAACCTTATATGTTCGCTCAGGAATACGAAACAGGCACTCCGCCAGGAAACTCCGAAAGGACGCGCGATGAATACCGAAACCGGAGCCCGGATCGAGGGCGCGCCGCTGATCCGCCCCTCGAGCACCGACCACCCGCTTTACGAAAAGGTCGTCGAGGCCTGCCGCACGGTTTTCGACCCGGAAATTCCGGTCAATATCTTTGACCTGGGCCTGATCTATACGATCGACATTACCGAGGATGGCGCGGTGACCATCGACATGACCCTGACCGCGCCCGGCTGCCCGGTGGCCGGCGACATGCCCGGCTGGGTCGCCGATGCGGTGGCGCCGCTCGAGGGGGTGCGCCAGGTGGATGTGAACCTGGTCTGGGAGCCGCAATGGGGCATGGAGATGATGTCGGACGAGGCCCGGCTGGAACTGGGCTTCATGTAGGCCGGCCCGGTCAGACATGAAAAACCCCGTTCGGGGTAAGCGAACGGGGCCTGGGTGGGGTGTCTGACGATAGCCTTACTGGCCGACCGCTTTCGACGTGATTTCGTGCAGGGACCGCAGCGCCTGACAATTCGGATGGGTGCTTTCGCCGCACTCGTCCAGACCGGCCTGCGCCACCATGTGCATGATCTTCAGGTGGTCGGCACCGGGCGCTTCGACATTGGTGCTGACACCCCCGCCAATCGAAATGCAGACCCCGGCAACGCAGAGGCTGGCACCTCCCTTGGCGCCGCTTCCAAGAACCGGCGCGGTTCCTGCCACCAGCGCCGCAGAGGCTGCTGCGGCGATCACGGTCTTTTTGCCAAATGTCATGTTTTTCTCCTTCTTCTCGGACGCCCCGCTCCCAAAACCCTTATGGCGAGAATCTATCGGCGTCTGATTTCGTATAACGGGATATTTTCTGCCCGCAGTCAAGTATCTTTTAGGCCTAAAACATTATATTTCAAGCTTGAAGTTTTCGGAAAAATCGTATATGGGGCAAGACCTTTGCCGCCTTTCCTACCGGATCGGGGCGGGCATCTTGTCTCGACCCGGCCAAGCGCCTACATTCCTCCTGTCCACAAAGAGGTATCCACATGTTCGGCATTCCCGGCAAACAGGCTGTCACCCTGACCGACCGCGCCAGCGCGCGCATTCGCGAATTGATGGAAAAGGACGGGCACCAGGGCCTGCGCATCGGTGTCAGGAAGGGGGGCTGCGCCGGCATGGAATACACCATGGAATTTGTCGAGGAGATCGACCCGATGGATGAGGTGGTCGAGCAGGACGGCGCCAGGGTGATGATCGCGCCGATGGCGCAGATGTTCCTGTTCGGCACCGAGATCGACTATGAGACCTCGCTGCTGGAAAGCGCCTTCAAGTTCCACAATCCCAACGTGACCGAGGCCTGCGGCTGTGGCGAGTCGATCAAGTTCGACGACGCCCTGATGCCCGGGCAATAGGCGCGCGGATGGCCCTGTCGGAGGCCGATATCGCCTTCGCGCTCGACCTTCTGGCGCCTTTGGGCGGGCTGAGCCACCGCAGGATGATGGGCGGGCTGTCGATCTATCGCGACGGCACCATCTTTGCCATGCTCGACCGATCTGGCCGGCTGTACCTCAAGGCCAGGGGCGCCTTTGCCGATGAAATGGCGCAGGCCGGAGCCCGCCAGTTTGGCGCCGACAGCGACCACCGGATGGCCTATTGGACCCTGCCGGAGGCGGCTCTGGACGACCCCGAGCAGGCCTGCGCCTGGGCCCGGCGGGCACTGGCGGC